>JAICUO010000228.1 GCA_025935815.1 Streptosporangiaceae bacterium | reverse complement strand
TGCTGCGCCGGCACAGGTTCATCGTGGACCGGTGGGTGTGGGAGCTACCGGGCGGCTACGTGGACGAAGGTGAGGACTCTGCCACGGCGGCGGCGCGGGAGGTGGAGGAGGAGACGGGCTGGCGTCCGCGCGGGATTGAGTTCGTCATGTCCAGCCAGCCGGTTATCGGGAATGCGGACTACCCGCAGGACTTGTACCTGGCGTACGGGGCCGAGCTGGTCGGGGAGCCGGAGGTGGACGAGACGGCCGAGGTCGCTTGGGTGCCGGTTGACGAGACGCCCGCGATGATCGCCGAGGGCGAGATCTTGGGCGCGATCACCATCATCGGGGTGCAGCATGCCCTGCTGCGGCGGGCAGCCGCTCGCGTACCTGTACCGGCTCTTGCCTGGCCATCCGGCAATCCTTGAGGTCGGTCCCGGTACCGGCCAGGCAACCGGCGACCTTCTCAGCCGGGGGCAACCGTTCACGCCATCGAGATCGGTCCCGCGATGGCCGCCAAGCTACGCGAAGTCCTCTCATCGCCTGCCCTGACGATCACAATCGGCGACTTCGAGGAAGCCGACGTCGGGGAACACGGCTTCGACGCCGTGTTCTCGGCTACCGCTTACCACTGGATCTCCCCGAAAGCGCAGGTCGACAGGCCCGTGAGTGCCCTGAAGCCCGGCGGCGTGATCGCGGTCGTCGACCTGAACCAGGTCAGCTCCCCCGACGACAAGGGGTTCTTCGCTGCGGCGCAGCCTATCTACGAACGGCACGGCGAGGGACATGCCGGCCCGCCGGCGCCTGAGCGCAACGCGGTGGACCCTCCGATCCACCGCGCGCTACGCGGCGACCCGCGGTTCTCGAACGTCGAGGTCCGCGCCTACGACTGGAACCAGACCTACAGCGCGGCCGGCTACCGCAAGCTGATGCTCTCCTACTCCGGCACGCAGATGATGACGCCGCCAGCCAGGCAGGGACTGCTCGACGACATGGAGAACTTTGTCCGGCAACAGTTCGACGACCAGGTCACCAAGCCGATCGTCGTCACCTTGACAACCGCGACAGTGACCTGATGCCGACCACGGGGCGGGGGTCCCTAGTTAGTCCCCGCACCAGGGAATACCGCACGATCCGAATAAGTACTCTCCGCCAGTACTGTGCGACGGCTGACCTTCATGGCTGCGCAGACCCGGCGGGGGGCGGACCGCCCGGCCTGAGGTGACCCCAAGTGCGCCACGCGTGTCCGTGGAGTTACTAGGAGCGGTCAGGCGGGTGATGTCCGGTGGCGCCAGTCGCGGAATCCGGCGTTCTGCGGCGGTTGAGACGGGGCCGACTTACCTGAGACGGGACACTGGGTGTCCAGCACTACCAGGGACGGGTCCGCCTTAGGGCCCTTCTTCTCCCGCGCGTGCCAGCGCAGCAGGTCGTGGACCGCCTAGTCGGTGCCGTCGTCACGCCACCGGGCGAAGTAGTAGTAGACCGCGCTGCGCGGCGGCAGGTCGTGCGGCAGGTCTTCCCACTGGCAGCCCGTCCGGGACTGGTACAAGATCGCGTTGATGACCTCCCGCATCTGGTAGCCGCCGTCAGGCTGATCAGCCTGACACGTGCACGGTCGCCGTCCATGTCTGCTGTGGGACCATGCATGGCGGGTGCGCGTGCAGGCATGCCGTGTCGCTGACGGCGGACAGCGTCGCGGTGCCCGGTGCAACGGCGCGGAAGACGGCCCGGGCCGGTCGCTGTCCGGGGTAACCGCCGCTGGCGCTGACCGGGCGCAGCGCGGTGCCCGTCGCGCGCGGCGGGTGGAAGGCCGGGAAACCGGGCGCGAGGATGACGGTGACCTGCTGCCCCACGCGCAGGTAAACGACGGCACCGCGGCCCGCGGCGGTGAGCGTGACTGGCCCGGCCAGTGGTGTCGACGCCGGAGTCGGCTGCGGCCCGGGGACCGTGATCGCGGGCGCCGCGCTCGCCGTGCCGGCGGACGCCGACCCCGCAGCTCGCACCGGGGTGACCGTGGCGCTCGCTCCAGCGGTCGCTCCGGCGGCGCTGGCCGTGTCGTTGGGCAACGGCGCCGAGTTAGCGGCCGATTGCCCGCCCGCCGCTGATTGCGTGCCACACGCCGCCAGCCCGGCCACGAGCACGGCGACGGCAGCCAGCCAAGAAAGCTTCACACAGGTTTAACGCTCCCGGGAGTCCGCATGTTGCACCTCGTCGTGATTACTGTAGCCATTGGATGCTGCTGAACTAGGGCGGCCTGACACCAGCGAAAGTAAGCATTCACATCCCCTGTCGGCTCTGGCCAGTACCGACTGGGAAGCAGCCATTACCGCCCTTTGCGCTGGCCAGCGGCGAACGCCGAATGCTCCAGCTGGCCGCCAGCATCGCCGGCGGGATCCCGGTCAGCCTCTACGACGCCTTGCCCGGCATCGACCGCCGCAACGCCAGCCTCGTCATCAAGGCAATCGCTCACGCGACCGCGCATATAGGTATTCAATTGGACGCATACCGCGAAACGGTTAGTTCAGAGAATCGGGGAATTCCGGGATGCCGCCGTCGGCCGATGACCTGCCTGGGAAGGTCGCCGGAGCCGGGGCCGAAGCGCGGTGGCGGGAAGAGACGCCACAGGAAGCAATGCGGGGCTCCCGGCGCGCACCTGGCCTGGAGCGAGAGCCCCGATGATACGGAACCGCTTTTCCCGTAGGGCGCCTGCGCGTGCGTGCGGGGCCTTTGGCGAGGCGGACGACCTTGACGTTGCCGCGTCGCACCAGGTCATCGATGCTCGTGCGGTCACCGCGAGCGTCACCCAGTACAACGAGCACGCCGTCCGGTGCCACTGCCGGAAGGTCCACGTCGCGGCCCCGCCGGCCGGGGCGGGGGAGGCTGGCAGCGTGACCTACGGGCTGAACCTGCAGGCCTGGGTGGTGTTCCTGCTGGTCATGCACCACGATCGCCCGCGCCGCAAATGCCGTCCGGGGCGTGAAGGTGCTGATCAGGGCGCTGGTCATCACCCGCCGCGGTCGTCTTCGCGGACGAGACCCCATCCGGGTTGGCCCCGGGCCGAACACGCGCGCGGATTCCCCGACATCGAACCAGGCTGAACGCGACCTGCGGCCCGCGAAGACGCAGCAGAAGATCTCCGGCCGCCTCCGCTCCGAAAAGGTCACCCGCTGCCGCTACGCCATCCGCGGCTACGCCTCCACCGCCGCCAAGCACGGCGTGAGCGCCCTGGCCGCCATCCGCGACGCCCTCGCCGGAAATCCCTGGATGCCAGGCCTGCCCGAAATCGCCTGACCCTGCCCAGAAGCCATCACGAAACGTAACCAGCAATAACGCCGCCAGAACCGCCTGAATGCCTGCCAGCGAAAACCCCCGAAGAATCACCGATGAACGCCGCACCATCCAGAAAAACCTTAGAAGTTACTTGTGCCATTGGCGCGCAAAGCCGAACCTCCCGAAGTAGGAAGCGGTCCAGAAACTCTGAGGGCAGTAAGCTCGGCCTGAACCACGGGAAACGGCCGAAACACGAGAGGCGATTAGATTCAAGCATCTCTTTACTTGCATTTACATTTCTGATCAAGTACTCCCGGGAACCTCCTTGACGACGCATAAGAGGATGTTGAAAACTGTGCTGGAACGGGGCAGCCCTCCTTCGTTGAAAAGTCCGGCCGGACTGATCGTTTCGCACTGTCCAAAAGGAGGATCAGTGAAATTCCACAAACGACAGGTGGCCGTGTTCGCCGGGCTGCTGCTGGCTGTGGGCGTGGCGAGCGCAACCGCGCCTGCCATGGCCTCGGCCGCGACCACCAGCTCGCACGCGCGTGCGGTGGCGACAGGCGGCCATGGGACGGCGCGCGCCTTCGGCCAGGTCAGCGTGCGAGCCGCCGCCGCAGGGCGGCAGCTCCCGGCCCGCGGCCTGTCCACCGGGCCGCTCGGCCGGGACGGCAAGCCCGCGGGAGCCGCGCTCCCGGTCCGCGCCAGCAAGGGCGCCAAGCCGCACCCGGCCGGCTCCTTGCGGCTGCCAGGCGGTCCTAACAGCACCAGCGGCGCCCGTCCCAGCCAGGTCACCACGCCCGGTCAGGTGACCCGGCCGTTCACGCCGCCCGCGAACACCACCCTCAACATCGCCGGCGCGACCCAGGGGAACTCAAGCTGCGGGCAGTGCCAGCCCCCTGACCCCAGCGCAGGGGTGAGCGCCACCGAGATCGCGCACACCGTGAACCTGCAGCTCGCGGTGTTCAACAAGAGCGGCGGCCTGCTGTGCACCGTCGGGCTGAACACCTTCCTCGGGACCAGCGACTCGCTGTCGGACCCGCGGATTCAGTACGACAACGCCAACAACCGGTGGAGCCTGGTGCTGATCCCGGTCCCGGCATCGTCCGGGGCCGCGCCCGCTGAATGGCTGGCGGCCAGCACGGGCCCGGACGCCTGCGGATCATGGTTCCGCTACCGCATCACGTTCTCCGGGGGGAGCTTCCCGGCGGGCGCGCTGCTTGACTACCCCTACCTCGGCCAGGACGGCACGTCGATCCTGTCCTCCACCAACAACTTCGCCTTCGCCGGGAGCTACATCGTCTCGACGGCCTTCGCGATCCCCAAGGCGAACGTCTACGCAGGGGCAGGTTTCAGCTTCACCGCCTTCAACGTGGCGTTCTCCACGGCCCCGGTGACGGTGGCGGGCATCCCCATGTTCACAACCACGACCACCTACTGGCTAGCGTCGGTCCCCGGCACCGGCTACGACCTGTACGCGATGCCCACCACCCCGGCGGGCTCCATTACCTTGCAGGCCGTCATCTCCTCGCCGTTCAGCGCCCCGACCCGGCGGGTCAACCAGCCCGGCACCGGCCTTCCGACGCTCGACCCGCAGGACGGGCGGATCGACTGGGCACCGGTCCAGGACGGCGGCTTCGTCTGGTTCACGCACGGCATGGACATCGGGGGCTTCCCCGGAATCCGCTACGGCGCGATCGGCGTCGCGACCAACACCGCGTTCACCGCCGAAGCCTTCCACAGCGGCAGCAGTGACGACTTCAACCCGTCCATCGGCGTATCCGACGCCGGCGGCGGCAACAACCACGTCTGGCTGAACTGGGCCTACGACGACGCCCCGGCAGGCGTCCCCACCTCGGACACCATCGACGGCGTGCTGCCGGGCGGGGGCGTCCCCAACCTGATCGCCACCGACCGCACCCTGGTCACTGGCTCGACCACCAATAGCAACTCCAGGTTCGGCGACTTCTCCTCCGTCGAGGTCGACCCCTCCTCGGGCGGCCTGGCCGCGGTGTCGAGCAATGAGTTCTTCTTCAGCGGCGCGCCATGGGCGACGGTCGTCTCCGAGACATCCTTCTGATCATCACCTGACCCATCGCTGAGTTAGCTCACGGGCGGCGCCGGGCACGTCCCGGCGCCGCCCCAAAGCCTTCCGCGCATCACTGACGTGATCTCACCGAAAGCGGATCGGGCATACGGCCCTAAACGGCTCGGAGGCTGCGCGCAAGGGATCTCGCGGACACTCCGGGCGTGCCCGGAAATGGCCGTGGAGCCCGGGCCGCGTCCCCCGGAATGCTCGCCCTCGCCGATTGCGGCTGTGAGGGCGCCTGAATCGGCATCCTCATCCTGTTCAGGAATCCCGGGGAAACCAGCAGCCCGCCATCGACGACCGTGCCAGGAACACAACTCCCGCGCGGCCTTCCGCTTCCAGGGACGGCCGCCCGTCGGCTCAGGACCTGAACCGTTTCGCTATCAGGAGCACTCGGCTTTCTTGCCCGCCAGGTGTCGGATGTGAGGTGGAAAGGAACGCCGGGTGGCGCGCGACCACCTGCCCGACGTACGAGTAGAAGTCGTGCACAGTGGCGGCGAACTCGTCGTGCTGGAGGAACAGCGTGGTCACCTGCTCCGACAGCTGATCACGGACC
The DNA here is from genome assembly GCA_025935815.1 of Streptosporangiaceae bacterium. GTDB lineage: Bacteria > Actinomycetota > Actinomycetes > Streptosporangiales > Streptosporangiaceae > Trebonia. Next base: position 5,200 of record JAICUO010000228.1, on the reverse strand, counting down.
ATCATCTGCTCTGCTGACGACGGGCCGCTCCGGTACTCGGCCACGAACGAGGCAGGTGTGCCTTGACAACGCCGATCGGTTAGTGGATTCTAACGGTTAATGGATTCTAACCGAGATGCTGACCGGTGGGGCGCGCTGGCCGACGGCACGCGCCTTGCTATCGTCGCGCGGCTGGCCGACGGGCCCCTGGCCGTCGGGAAGCTGGCGGCCGGGCTGCCGGTGAGCCGGTCGGCGGTGTCCCAGCACCTGAAGATCTTGAAAGACGCCGGCCTGGTGCAGGACGCCGCGGCGGGCACGCGCCGGATCTACCGGCTCAACCCGGTCGCGCTGGCAGCGTTGCGGGACCAGCTCGACACCTACTGGCGGCGGGCACTGGCCGGGTACGCCGATGCCGTGCAAGCGCCGGCTGAGGAGGATTGATGACCCAGACGGGGGCAGCGACAGTCCGCAGGCAGGTCGTGGTCGACGCGCCGATCGAGCGTGCCTTCACGGTGTTCACCAGCCGGTTCGGCGACTTTAAGCCGCCCGAGCACAACCTGCTTGGGGCGCCGATCGCCGAGACGGTGTTCGAGCCCCGGGTCGGCGGCGGCATCGTGGACCGGGCAACCGACGGCAGCGAGTGCCGGTGGGCGCGGATCCTGGCCTACGACCCGCCGGACCGGGTGGTGTTCAGCTGGGACATCAGCCCCCGCTGGACCATCGAGACAGACCACGCCCAGGCCAGCGAGGTCGAGGTCCGCTTCTATGCCGAGACCCCGGCCCGCACCCGGGTCGAGCTGGAGCACCGGCACATCGACCGGCACGGCCCCGGATGGGAAGCAGTCACCGAAGGCATCGACGGCCCCGAGGGCTGGCCGCTGTACCTGGACCGCTACGCCGCACTGCTGAAGGAGGGCCGCTGACATGGCGCCGATCGTCACCACCGCCGAGATCAACCGCCCGGCCGACCGGGTCTTCGCCACTGCCACCGACCCGGCCCTGTTCCCCCAGTGGCAGCAGGGCGTGACCGGCGGGCACATGGACGGCCCGGCCGGCGGCACCCAGGTACCGGCCGTGGGCGCGAAGTGCGTTACCACCCGGCGGATCGGCGGCGCCAGCCGCCCGGCCGTCTCCGAGCTCACGCACATCGACCCGCCCCGGACCTGGGGCGTCAAGGGCACCGACGGCCCGATCCGGGCAACGGTTGACGTCCTGGTCGAGCCGGTAACCGGCACCCGGTCCCGGCTGACCATCAGCGTAGACTTCACCGGCCACGGGATCGGCAAGATCCTGGTACCCCTCATGGTCCGCCGCGAGGCGCGCAAGGAGATGCCGGAGAACATGGCCGCGCTCAAGCGGCTGATCGAGGAAAGCTAGCGCGGGCGCCAGCCAGCCGCCAGGCTCACGTCACCCTTGCGCGCCCGGCGATCATCCAGAACCCGAGCGCCGGGAGCACCTGCATGTCGATCAGCGCCTGCTCCTGCGCCTCCAGGTCGTGCCGGGCCAGCATCCGGGCCAGATAGGGACGACGGACCTTCAGCAGCGGCTCGAACCGCGCGGCCAGCGCCCCCTGGATGGCCGCGCCCGGATGGAGGCCGCCGTGCTCGCGCCGCCACCCGGCGACCGAGTTATCGGCGTCAAAGGAATCATGGCGGGCGAGCCAGGCGGCAGCGCGGTCGTCGTAGGCAACCCAGTCGAAGTCGTACACGAACAGCCGCCCGTCTGGGCGCAGCAGCCTGGCCAGTGCCGAGGTCATGGCGTCCAGCCCGGCGTGGTGCAGCGCCATGACGGCTGTGACGGCATCAAAGGTGCCCAGGCCCCGGGCATGCTCGGCTGGCTCCCGGATAAGGCGCGCGTGAGCAGAGGCGGCCGGGTCCACGCCAAGCGCGTCAAGGCCAAGCTCCCCTAGGCGGTCGACCAGGCCGCCATCGCCGCACCCGACGTCGAGGACCCGGGAGCCCGGGGGCAGCGCCGCGGCGACGCCTGCGTCGAAGTCCTTCCACCACCGGGAACCGGTCATGGACCAAGACCATACCCCGTGCCTCCTGGCTAGGCCTGGGGGCGCGGTAGCGAGGCAATCTCGCCACCGCGCCTGGTGCCTGAGGGCTTAAGAAGATTCAGCCCGGACGGCGGCGCGAGGGTCGCGAGGCCGGGCCGCGGGACTTGCCGCGCGTCCCGGCGGCGCCGGCTCAGGCGGGCTTAATGGCGTGGATACGCTCGACGGTGCCGGCCTTGAGCCGCTCGGCCTCCGTGACCTGGAACCCGGCCGCTTGCACCAGGGGCAGCTGGCGGCGGGTGAAGTGCTCTCCGCCAACGGGGCACTGCACCTGGTGCCCGGCTGACACTGAGCCGGGCGACGTGATCGTCTTCGACCTGCACACCTGGCACGCCTTTCGGCGGGCGGGACCGGCTGGCCTGGACCGCGGTCTACCAGCGCTGCCCGGAAACCGCCGCCGAGCGCGACCGGGCGCTGCGGTCGGCCCGTGACAGCTTCGAGCAAGCGTTCCCCGGCTTCGATCGGGACCGCTACCCAGTCTGGCGGGACTGGCTCGCCGACGGCGCGGCCCGTCCCCGCCGGGCACCGGTGATCGAGCGGATGCGGCACGCCGGGGTCCTGGACCTGCCCGGCGCGCTGGACGGCTGGTGACCGGCCCGAGCCGGCCCGCCCGGAGTCTCCCGGCGGGCCGGTCACCCGCGCACGGGTTCCGCGACGATGAGGAGACCAGGCTGCTGCGCTCCCGGCCGCCGCCGACGTGGCCCACAGCCGGGTGAACCTGCTGGGCTTCGGCGCCTGGGCCGCGCAGCGCTTCACCGTGTTGTGGCAGGAGGCAGCCGGCGCCGCCCCTGGCACCCGTGGGGCGACGTCGTCACCATTACCGGCTTCCCCGACGACCTGCGCGAGGGCTGGGGACCTGAAAATCCCCTCGCCGAGGACATGCTGGCCCGGGGCCGTCGCAGAACTTGACGCGATAGCCGGTGATCGCCTCCTGGCAGCCTGCGCCCGGAGGGACGCACCTGCTCGCGCGATGTCGGTGCTCGCCCGTCCCGCTCATTGGTGCACCCTTGTCTTGTCGGCAGTTGGTTTACTGCTGATGCACCCGAGGTGCCGCCTACCACCCGTGGGGCGACGTGGTCACCATCATCGGCTTCCTCGACGACCTGCGCGACGACTGGGGACCGGAACGGCTGGTGGTGGAGGACATGCTCGCCCGGGCAGTGACCGAGCTTGACAGCTAGGCCTCCTGACCTGGTCACAGGCTGGCCGCGCCCCCGGCCAGGATCTCATTGCACAGCCCGACGCACTCAGCGCAGATGCGCACGCCAGGCCCGGCGATCAGCCGCAGCCCGTCGCCGCCCGGCCTGCCGCAAAACGAGCACGCCCCGTCAGCGGCCTTGCCGCGCCGGCGGCGCCGCTGCCGGGCGGGGCTGAGGTAGCACTCAAGTTCCTCCTTGATCGCCGGGATGCTGACCTGCAGGCTGCCCAGCACCCGGCGGGCCCGCGACCCCGGATCCAGGGCCAGCGCACCGAGCAGGTGCTCGGTCCCCACGTACCCGCACCCGCCGCGCCGGGCCAGGGCCTCGGCTCCGCTGACCGCGTCACGGGCCTCAGCGGACTGCGGCGGCGGCAGCTCGGAAGGCTGTCCCGCGCCCGGAAAAAGCTCACGGGCCGCGGCGCGCACCGCCTCAGCCCGCACGCCGAGCTTCTCCAGGATCGCCGCCGCCACGCCCTCCTCGAACAGCCCGGTCAGCAGGTGATGCGCGCCGACCTCAGCCGCCCCGTCGGCAGCGGCCTCCCGGCCCGCTACTTCCAGGCAGGCCAGCAACCGCTCCCTGGGCTTGTGCCCGCCATCGGGAACCAGCACGGCCGTGGACTGCGCGAACCGCTGCCGTGCGGCCTGCTTAGACACTCCCATACGGGCGCCGATCTCAGTCCACGAGCACCCGGCGTCGCGCGCCTCCGCGACGAACCGGCCGATCAGCTCATCACCGCCGGAGGCCAGATCCTCCCCGGCCGCCATCGCGGCCTCCACCCGGTCCAGCGGCCCATCCGGCGCCCGCGCCCGGACCGCCGCCATGAGCGCGCCGATGTCCACGATCTCCATAGCCGACAACCTAACGTTGTCACGGCCCACCGTCAACCTTAAATTGTCGTTTACGCGGGCGGTGGCCGCTTGCCGGCTGCCGTGCCCGGCCGGGTCCGCTGGGTGGCCTAGGTGCTGGCGGCGTGGCGGTAGCGGACGACGGCAGCGGGGATGGTGATGGCGAGCAGGCAGAGGATCCAGGCGACCGCTTCGGCGGCGGGCCGGGCGGTGGGGCCGCCGAGGCACAGCGCGCGCAGGGCACCGGTGATGACCGTGATGGGATTGGCGCGGGCGAAGGCCTGCAGCCATCCGGGCATGGTGGCCACCGGGACCAGGGCGGAGCTGGTGAAGAACAAGATGATGACCGGGAGCAGCCCGGCCAGCCCGGCGGACTCCGGGTCGCGCACGGCCAGGCCGAGCAGCAGGTTGAGCCAGGAGAACGCCGCCCCGGCGGCCACGGCCAGGGCGACGGCGGCGAGCGCGGCGGCCGGCCCGGCATGGAACCGGAACCCGATGGCGGCCCCGGTGCCGGTCATCAAGGCGACGACGAACAGGTTACGCAAGGCGTCCGCCACGACCCGCCCGGCCAGGACCGCGGCACCGGGGATGGGCAGGGACCGGAACCGGTCGATCATCCCGGTGGCCAGGTCCTCGGCGATGGCCACCCCGGTCTGGGACGCGCCGAACCCGATCGACAGCACGAAGATCCCCGGCAGCAGGTAATCGACGTAACGACTGGCGCCCGGCACGCGGATGGCACCGCCGAAAGCATAGCTGAACAGCAGCACGAACAGCACCGGCTGCACCGTGGCGAACACCAGCAGGGTAGGCACCCGGATCAGCCGCCGCAGGTTGCGGCCGGTGATGACGGCGACGCTGGCCAGCGCAGGGACAGCCCTGCCAGGACGGGCGGCTGCCCCGGTGATGGCCGTCACCGGGCGCTCCGCGCCGACGGCGCCGGCCGGGCCTGCCCGGCCGGGCCGCTGGCGGGCTGCCCCGTCAGGGCAAGGAAGGCTTCCTCCAGCGTCGGCCGGCGAGCCGTCGCGATCACGAGTTCACCGCCCGTAGCCCCGAGCAGCTTCGCGAAATTCCCTATCGAAACAGAGGTATCTCCCTGCTCAGCTCGAATGACCAGAGCT
>JAICUO010000254.1 GCA_025935815.1 Streptosporangiaceae bacterium | reverse complement strand
CCAGCGACACGACCAGCCGCAGGTTGGCCTCGAGCAGGTGGTTGCGCGCGGAGTGGCCGTCGCGCACCACGGTGCGCAGGTCGGCGGCGTACTGCCGCTCGAGCGTGCGGCCTTCCTCCTTGGCCGCGTCGAGCACGTGCTGGGCGAACACGCCCGCCTCGATGCGCCGGGCCAGGTCGACCTCCTGCGCCGCGGTGAGCAGCGCCGTCTTGCCGATGCCGTTGAGGTACACGCGCACGAGGTCGGCGGCGGGGCTCTGGGCGTCGAGGTCCTCGGTGGACATCTCCGGCCGGGTGGTCCGGGGCGGGCTCGTCGGCGAGGTGGCCGTACGGACCGAAGACTCGGTACGCTGGCTGGGAACGGTGGCGTCCGCTCTCGGTGTGGCGTCCGCGGGGTTCACAGTGGTGATCGTCATTGGGTACTTCCTCCCCCTTGGCGACCCGGGCGGTGCTGTGCTGCACGCCGCCGGGGCTCTCACCGATTCGAACGCCATCAGGGTCCGGATCGTTCCCGGCCTGAGAAGGATCTCAGCGCGTCACGGTGCGTCCGCGTAGTCCATGATGGGCACATGAGCAGCGAGGGCAACGGCGACAGCCGCTGGAGCGCACAGGTCAACGCGCTGGGTGGCTTCATCCGGGCGCAGCGCCAGCTCGCCAACCTTTCCCTGCGCGAGATGGCCGCTATGACGAGCGTCTCCAACGCCTACCTCAGCCAGGTCGAGCGCGGCCTGCACCAGCCGTCCATCCGGGCGCTGAAGGCCATCTCCGACGCGCTCAACCTCTCGGCCGAGACGCTGCTCGCGCAGGCCGGGCTCATCGACGCGATCGCCGACCGCAGTGCGACCAACACGGCGACCGGCAAGGCCAGCGAGGATGCCGCGCAGGTCCCGGAGACCGAGCGGGCCATCAGCGCCGACCCGCGGCTGTCGGAGGACCAGAAGGCGGCGCTGCTGACCGTCTACCGGAGCATGGTTTCCCCGGGGGCCTCGCCGGCCCCCTCCTCGCCGGCCACCTCGTCGCCGGGGGCGTCCGCGCCCGGGGCCTCCCCGTCCGGGAATATTTAGCAAGGCTTAGCATTTATCCCGGTTGCCTGACGGCCGTGCTCGCCACGGCTGAGCTGAGGGGAGCCGCCCATGTGCGCCGCGTGCGGCATTCCCACCCACGTCCCGGCCCCCGACCGGGCGCCCGGCGCGCCCGCCACTCCCGACCCGGCCGCCGGGCAGCCGGCGAAGTTCGCGGCGCTGCGCAACCCCGCCTGCCGCGTGTACCTGATCGGCGGGGCGCTGGCCATGATGGCCGACAACGTCGAGCACGTCATCACCTACTGGGTGCTGTGGCAGAAGTTCCACTCCCCCGCGCTCACCGGCTTCGAGGTCATCAGCCACTGGCTGCCATTCCTGCTGCTGTCGCCCTGGTTCGGCGCGCTGGCGGACCGCCACGACTGCCGCAAGCTCATCCAGGGTGCCCAGGTCTTGTTCATGGGCGTGTCAGCCGCGTGGGGGCTGCTGTTCGTCACCGGCACCCTCCAGGTATGGAACGCCTGCGTGCTGCTCATCCTGCACGGGACGGCGGGGGCGATCTGGGGCCCGGCCGAGCAGCTGATGCTGGAGGACTTCGTCGGCCCCCGGGAGCTGCCCAGCGCCATCCGGCTCAACTCCACGGCGCGCAGCCTGGGCATCTTGTGCGGCCCGGTAGTCGGCTCGGCGCTGCTGCTGGGCCTCGGGCCCGCCGGCGGCATCTTCGCCAACATCGCGATCTACCTGCCGCTGACCGTGCTCATGGCGCGCACGAGGTTCACCGGCCACCTGCGCGACGGGTTCGTCCCGCGCGCCCGGGTCGGCGCGATCGCCGCACTGAAGGTGCTGCGCGAGGTGGGCCAGGACCGCGTCCTGGTGGCGATGATCGTGCTGGCCGGGCTGGGGTCGTTCTTCGTCGGCTCGGCGATGCAGACGGCCATGCCGGCGATCGCCGGCAGCATGGGCGCGACGTCCGCGGGCACCGCCTACGGCGTGCTGCTGTTCGCCAACGGGCTGGGCGGCGTGCTCGGCGGGATCTTGCTGGAGGGCACCGGCCGGATCAAGCTGTCGGTGAAGGCGGCCGTGTGGTCCACCGCCGTCTACGGGTTGACGTCGGCGTGCTTCGCCTTCACCCACCAGTACCTGATCGCGGCGGCGCTGCTGGTCGCGGGCGGCGTCGCCAGCCTGGCGGCCTTGTCCATCACGCAGACGGTCGTGCAGCTGCGCGCGCCGCGGGACAAGCGCGGCCAGGTCATCGGGGTCTACGGGATGTCAGCCAACGGGCTGCGCCTGGGCAGCGGCTTCACGGTCGGCATCCTCGGCACGGCGCTGGGGCTGCGCGCCTCGCTCGGCCTGAGCGCGGTCGCGCTGTGCGGGTGCACCGTCCTCGTCGCGGCGTACCTGGCGCTCGGGCCACGCCAGCCAGCCCGCGCGGGGTCCGGCGCCCCCCGTGATGATCCCGCTTTATCACCAGCAGCCTCCAGGTGACGCCCGAATGTCAGTGCCCCGGCTCACAATGCGGTCATGGAAACCCCCCACGGCGCGTCGCTCGCCGACCAGCTGGCCCTCATCCCGGTGCGGACCGACGCCGACGTGCTGGCCCGCGTCGACGCGATCATCGACCCGGCCGCGCGCCGGGACCGGACCCTGTGGCTGTTCTTCCTCAACGCCGATGGCACCCAGGCCAAGGTCGTCATGCCCATCGACGACATTCCCGCCTACCCCGGGCCCGACGACGCCGACGGCCTGTTCGAGATGCTGGCTCACCTGTTCGCCCCCGACGGCCCGGGCGGATCGCTCGTGGTCACCGTCACCCGGCCGGGGACCGCCGGCCTGACCGACAGCGACCGGCGCTGGGCCGCGATCCTGCGCCGCGGCGCCGCCGAGGCGGGCACGCCGGTGCGGATGTTCTGCCTGGCGACCCCGGACGGCGTCCGCGGCCTCGGCCCGGCAAGCGGCTGGCCCGCGGCCGGCGGCCGGCGTCATCGTCAGGGCTTAATGGCCTGGGGGAAGGTGAACAGGCTGGCGGGGTCGTATTTCCGCTTGATCGCCGACAGGCGGGCGTAGTTACCTCCGTAGTAGGCCTGCTGCCAGTTCGCCAGGTCCGGGTCGATGTAGTTCTGGTAGGACTGGCCGCTGGCGTAGCGGCGCATCGAGGACCAGAAACTCCGCAGCCAGGCGTGCTGGTTGCTGATCCCGGCGCTGGCCGCGCCGTTGGTCCAGCCGGTGGTGTACTGGGCCGAGAACAGGGCGTTGCGGTGCACGAAGGCCGTCGCCGACGGCGCGACCCGGTTGACCGCGCCGCCGAGGGCGTCGAACGCCACTCCCCCGCCGCCGCCGGCGGCGCCGTGCACTCGCTGCAGGGCCACGATGCCGGCCAGCACGGTGGCGATCCCGGCGCCGCTGAGCGGGGTGGTGAAGAAGTCCGACTTGGCGAACTGCGGCTGCCGGGTCAGCTTGCCGCCGCTGGCGTACCACGGCAGGTGGCAGGCCTGGTAGCCGAGCGAGGAGCAGCCCGCCTCGACGAGCATCGCGTTCAGGTATGGCTCCGGGTTGCTGAGGAAGGCGCTGGAGGGATGGGAGCCGGCCTTCGCGTACAGCTGGTCAAGCAGCTTCGCCGCCCCGCTGACGCTGCCCAGGTAGGTGCCGCCGACCCGGATGGACGGGGTCGCGCCGCCGGGCGCCGCCGCCAGGTGCAGGTTGGACCACAGGGCGTCCGGCGCGTGCGGCGCCCAGGACTGCCAGGCGGCGATGACCTTCGCCGCCTGCGACCATGGCCAGTGCAAGGAGAAGAGCACCGGGCTCGGCGCCGGCCGGGTGCGGAAGGTGAACGAGGTCACCACGCCGAAGTTCCCGCCGCCGCCGCCCCGGCACGCCCAGAACAGGTCGCTGTGATGGGCGGGGTCGGCGGCGGCGGTCAGCACGGCGCCGGTGGCCGGAACGATCTGCAGCGACTCCAGGTTGTCACAGGTCAGCCCGTGAGCTCGGGCGGTTACCCCGATGCCGCCGCCGAGGGCGAGGCCGGCGATGCCCACCGTCGGGCACGACCCGCCGGGTACCGCGCGGCCCTTCGCCGCCAGGCCCCGGTAGAAGTCGATGAGCCGGGTGCCCGCGCCGACCGTCGCGGTCGTCCCCGACACGGCGACCGCCTTCAGGCGGGACACGTCGATGATCAGGCCGCCCGAGTTGCCCGACCAGCCGGCGTAGCTGTGGCCGCCGGAGCGGGCGGTGAACGGGACCTTGAACTTGCGGGCGAACGCCAGGCACGTCGACACGTCGTGCGCGCTCGCCGCGTAGGCGATGCCCGCCGGCCGTTGCCCGTCGAACCGGGGATCGAACAGCAGGCGGGCGGTCCCGTAGCTGGCATCGCCCGGGCGGACCAGCGGGCCGGCCAGGTCCCTGGCCAGGGCCGTCCAGTCGGCCGCGGTCGGGCCGCTGCGCACGCTCCGTCCGGCCGCGCGGGCGATCTCGGGGATGGCGACCGCGGCGGCCGCCCCCGCGGCGATGCCGACGAACGCGCGGCGCTTCAAGACAGGCTCGGTCGAGTGAGTCACACCCGTTAGGACGCCATGGCCGTCCGCTCGGTTGCCTCACGTTGTCGCGGCCGGGCGCGGGGTTACCGGCGCGAGCGGCCGGGCCGGAACTTGACCCAGGCCACGATGGCCAGGGGCACCAGGATCCACGGGGTGAACAGGAGGTGCACGGCGAAGCTGAGCACGATAAGGGCCACGATGGCGAGGAGGACGACGGCGAGGATGGCAGACATGACGGATCAGCCTTTCGTTCAGGCCCGGCGCTTGCGGGCCATTGCGTTGCTTGCCTTAAGACTGCCGTCGCCGGCGGCGGCCGTCGATCGGGATCAGCCCCGGTTCGCACCCTGGTCCGTCCCTGACGGGCATCAGGGGCATCCCTGACCGAGCAGGCTAACGGCGGGCGCGGGAGAAAATGCCGCTAACTCACTGGCGGGTGGCCGACGGCCTCGCGGGGGCTATCGCCCGGCGCTTGCGCGGCGGATTCGATGACGGCGAGGACGAGGATCGCGGCCGCCACGATCGCGATGGCGGCGAGCGCGGGGACGGCCGCCAGCAGGGGCGATACGCCGGCGAGGGCGACGATGGCCGCGACGCGCGGCACCGGCCAGGTCCCGCCGACGCGCACCTGGGACGCCACCGCCCCCGCGAGGAACAGTGCGACCCCGCCGCCCAGCGCCCAGCCTCCGGTGGGGCCGAGGTGGCCGCGGCCGAGGTGCTCCATCGCCGTCTCGATGCCCAGGGCGGTCACGATGATGCCGGCGATGACCGGGAAGTGGAAGTAGGAGTAGACGTCCTGCGCGAGCTTGGCGCGGGCCGTTCCCTGGGCGTGCTCGAGGGCCTGTTCCAGCCGGGCGGGCAGCCGGGTGAAGTAGGCGGCGTACAGGCCGACCGCGATCAGGATCGACAGGGCCGCGCCGAGCGCGACACGCCAGGTCAGGCGGGCGCCGCCGAGGCCCGCCGCGATCGCGACGATGGACTCCCCCAGGGCCAGGATGACAATGAGGCCGTGCCGTTCGGCGAAGTGCGCGGCCGACTGGATCTGCCAGCCCTGGCTGGTGACAGCGGTGACGAAGACGGCCCCGAAGTCGTAGAGGACGGCGGCCAGCCACAGCGGTCCCTGCCCGGAATGGCCGGCGAGCGCCCCGGCCGCCAGTAGCGCGACCGTCGGGACCAGCGACGCGAGCACGGTGACGATGACCTGGCGGCGCAGGCGGGGGTCGCCGCGGCCCGCCGCGAGGTAGGCCCCGGCGTGGGTCAGCCGGACCGCCGCGTAGCAGGCGACGACCACGACGGCACTGGCGACGCCGGTGAACGCGTCCGGGATCGCGAGGCAGGCGATGAAGATCGCCACCATCGCCGCGATGAAGGCGCCCTGCACGATCCCGGCGTCGGCGCGCGCCTGGTTGGCCAGCCAGGAGAACGCCGCCCACGACCACCACAGCAGCGACAAGACGATGAGGCCGTCGAGCAGCGAGCCCGGCGGGCGGCCGTGTGACATCACGGTGGTGACCTGGGTGAAGGCGAAGACGTAGACCAGGTCGAAGAAGAGCTCCAACGTGGTGACCTGGTCCCCCTCGCTCGCCACCGCGACGGTCATCAGCCGGGCGAGCGGGCGGTGCATGCGTGCCATGGCATCAGTATCGTCGCGGGCGCCCGGCCGGCTCGCTCGCTCTGCTGACAGCGAAGACCGGTGACCGCGAGCCGGAGGCCCGCCTACGATCGGGGCATGGCTGAGGTCTCGAACGTCCGCCCGTTGCGCCGCCCCGCGCCACCGCGGGTGCCGGAGCCGCTGTGGCGCGAGGTACTGGGGAGCCGGCTGCGCGAGCTGCGCCGGCAGCGTGCGGAGAAGCTGACCGAGACGGCCGGGCGGGCGGGGATCTCGCCGCAGTACCTGTCGGAGGTCGAGCGCGGCCGCAAGGAGCCGTCCAGCGAGATGATCGCGGCCCTGGCGGGCGCGTTCGACCTGACCCTCATCGACTTGGCCACCCTGGTGACCGAGGACCTGCGCCGGCATCAGGTCGCCACCGCCGGGCCGGGCGCCCGCCCCGCTGCCCGGCCCGCCGCCCGCCCGGCCGGCCCGGTGGCCATGGCCATGGCGGCCTGACCGCCGGTCAGGCGTCCTCGGCCAGGATCTGGTCAACGAGGCCGTACTCCAGTGCCGCCCGCGCGGTGAACACGCGGTCCCGGTCGGTGTCGGCGCGCAGCGTCTCCACTGACTGGCCGGTGTGCCGGGACAGCACGTTCTCGATGTCGCCCCGGATCCGCACCACCTCGTCGGCCGCCAGGATCAGGTCGGGGATCGCGCCGCGCCCGGAGGCGGTCGGCTGGTGCAGCACGACCCGGGCGTGCGGCAAGATGCCCCGGCGGCCGGCCGCCCCGGCCGCCAGCAGCACCGCGCCGGCCGCGATCGCCTGCCCGACGCAGGTGGTGACGACCGGGGAGCGGACGTAGCGCATGGTGTCGTAGACGGCGAGCATGGCCATCATGTCGCCGCCCTCGCAGTTGATGTACAGGTTGATCTCCTGGTCGGGGCTGGCGCCCTCCAGGTACAGCAGCTGGGCGGTGAGCGCGTTGGCGACGCCCGCGTCGACGGGGGTGCCCAGGTAGAGGATCCGCTCGGTCAGCAGGTGCGAGTAGACGTCCATGATCCGGTCGCCGCGCGGGTGCTCGGCAATGACGTTGGGGATGGTGTAGCTGCTCACTGGGCCGACGCCGCCTTCAGCCCGAAGGGACGCTTGCGCGACGGCATCACCTGGCCGAACGAGTCGGCGATGGCGTCGATGAACCCGTACTCGCGGGCCTCGCCGGCGGTGTACCAGTGGTCGTGGCGGGAGTCTTGGAAGATCCGCTCGATCGGCTGGCCGGTGTCCTCGGCGATGAGTCCCAGCACGGTGTCGCGGGTGTGGCGCAGGTCGTTGGCCTGCACCTCGACCTCGACCGCGGAGCCGCCGATGCCCGCTGACCCCTGGTGCATGAGGATGCGCGCGTGCGGCAGCGCGTAGCGCTTGCCCTTCGTCCCGGCCGACAGCAGGAACTGGCCGGCGCTGCACGCCAGCCCGAGCGCCAGCGTCGCCACGTCGCACGGCACCAGCCGCATCGCGTCGCGGATCGCGAGCATCGACGGCACCGAGCCCCCGGGTGAGTTGATCCACAAGGCGACGTCGCCGACGGGGTCATCGGCGGCCAGGGCCAGCAGCTGCGCGATGAGGAGCGTCCCGTTGTCGTCATCGAGCGGCCCGTCCAGGACGAGGATCCGCTTGTCGGCCAGCGACTGCCGCGTGCGCTCGGAGAAGGCCGGCGGTGAGGATTGATCAGCCATGGCTTCAGCGTGCGCCAGCGGGGGGCTGGCGGGCGGCGCGCGCTGCCGTGAGCGGATCCGCCCACGGCAGCGCGGCCACGCGACCATGAGCGCGCGGGGTCCGGCCAGGGCGTAACGAGCGGGCCCGCCGCGGTTTTCCCTCCGCTTCCTCCGGGTTCTTCGCGTCTTTCGCTTCCCTTGCGTGGTCGGCGGCCGACCGGGGCTCGGGGACGGCGACGGGGCCCTCGAGCTGCAGGCTGGGCACCACCGGCGCCAGCCAGCGCGGCAGCCACCAGGCGTGCGCGCCGAGCAGCGACATGATCGACGGCACCAAGATCATCCGGACCAGGGACGCGTCGATGAGCACCGCGAACGCCATCCCGATGGCGAGCATCTTCACCGTCGGGCTGGGATTGATCACGAAGCTGGTGAAGACGACGATCATGATGAGGGCCGCGGTCGTGATCACGCGGGCGGTCGCGCCGATCCCGATCGCCACGCTGCGATGCGCGTCCCCGGTGGCCAGCCAGGCCTCGTGCACCCGGGAGAGCAGGAAGACCTCATAGTCCATCGACAGCCCGAACACGATGCAGAACACCAGCATCGGCACGTAGGCCGGGATCGGCAGCGTCGACTGCAGGCCGATCGCGTCTTTCGCCCAGCCCCACTCGAAGATCGCGACGATGACGCCGTACGCCGCGCCGATGGACAAGATGTTGAGGATCGCGGCCTTGGTCGCGATCACGATCGACCGGAACGCCGCGGTCAGCAGGAAGAACGAGATCGCGACGACCGCGAAGATCAGCCACGCCAGGCGGCTGGTGATCTTGCTCGTGAAGTCGACGTTCCCCGCTACCGTGCCGGTGAGGTAGCTGGTGGCATGCTCCTTTGGCAGCACGTCGTCGCGCAGCGCGCTGACGAGGGTGGTGGTCTGCGTGGCCTGCGGGCGGGTGGTCGGGATCACGTTGAACACCGCGGTGGTGCCGGAGGCGTTGACCGACGCCGGGGTGACCGACGCGACGCCGGCGGTCCTGGCGATGTCGGACTGCATGGTGGAAAGCAGCGAGCTGTTCGCGGAGCTGGGCTGGCTGGGCAGCTTGACAACGACGGTCAGCGGCCCGTTGGTGCCGGCGCCGAAGCCCTGGGAGATCAGGTCGTAGGCGACCCGGTTGCTTTGCGAGGTGGGATTCGTCCCGTTGTCCGGCTGGCCCAAGGTGATCGAGAACAGCGGGATCGCCACCACTACGAGTATCGCGATGCTCGCGATCCCCCATGGCCAGGGCCGGTCGCTTACCATCCGCCCCCACCGGGCGAACGCGCCCTTCTCGTGCTGCTCATGGGTGGCGGCGGCGGTCTGCGCGGCCTGCTGCCGCGCGGTCAGCCGGGCCTTCCGGGCGCGGACCCGGGCGGTCAGCGCCCGGATCGTCTCCCTTGCCAGCCCCTGGAGCGCGGGCACCAGGGTCAGCGCCGAGATCATCGTGACCACGACGACGATCGCCGCGGCCAGGCCGAGCGACCCGACGAAGCCGACTCCGGAGATGTACAGGCCAAGGACGGAGATGGCGACGGTACTGCCCGCGACCACGATCGCGGCCCCGGACGTGCCCGCGGTGCGCCGGATCGAGCGCTGCACCTCCATCCCGGTGTCGAGCTGCTCCCGGTGCCTGGCCACCATGAACAGCCCGTAGTCCACGGCGACCCCGAGTCCCAGCAGCGTCGCGATCGTGGGCGCGGTGGTCGGGAACGTGACCACCCGGGCGAGCAGCCCGAGCAGCGCCAGGCCGGACAGCACGCTGAAGATCGCCGCGACCAGCGGGATGCCGGCGGCGATGAGCGAGCCGAACATGATCAGCAGCAGCACCAGCGCGGACCCCAGCCCGATGGCCTCCGACGTCAGGTCCGGGGTCTGCTGCCCGATCTGGCCAGCCCCGGCGCCGTAGGCGACCTGCAAGCCGGCTGTGGTGGCGGGTGCCACCGCGCCGTTGAGCTTGTCCAGGTAGCTGGTGTCGAGCGAGGACGGGTTGACGCTCCAGCTGACGCTGGCGTACGCGATAGTGCCGTCCTTGGAGACCGTGCCGCTGGTGGCCGACGCGAACGGGCTGACCGCCTTGATGACATCCGGCAGCTTGGAAACGTTGCTGACCGACTGGCTGACCGCCGACTGGCGGGCGGAGACCGCCCCGCTGGGGGCGTGGAACACGATCTGCCCGCCATATCCGCCTTGCTGCGGGAACGTGCTATTGAGGACGTTGAGGCCGGTCGCGGAATCGCTGCCGGAGATCGTGTAGTTGTTAACGTACTCACCGCCGAAGGCGTGCTTGGCGGCGAGCAGGCCGCCGAGGATCACCACCCAGGCGATGATGAAAATCCAGTGCCGGCGGGCCGCGGTTCCGGCGAGCTTCTCCAGCAGTAGGTTCACCGCTTTATCCCTTTGCCGTTTCTTCCAGCGTCGCGGACAGGACCTCACTCTCCTCCCAGGTATGTCAGGAGGAGGCCCGCTGTCGTATCACCCGCTGCGGGTGACCCGGCCGCCGGCCCGGGGGCAGGCCGGCGGGCGGGGCGGATGGCCCGATAATCCTCGTATGCACCTGACACCACGAGAACGCGAGCGGCTGCTGCTGGCCGCCGCGGCGGACCTGGCCCGGCGGCGGCTGGCGCGCGGCGCCCGGCTCGGCGCGACCGAGGCGATCGCGCTGGTCTGCGACGAGGCCTGCGAGATGGCCTGGGACGGAATCGCGCTGGAGGACGTCATCGAGCGGGCCCGGCTGGTGATCGCCCCGCAGTCGCTG
>JAICUO010000174.1 GCA_025935815.1 Streptosporangiaceae bacterium | reverse complement strand
GGCCGGCCACGCCGTCAACTCGGGCACCAGCATCGCGCAGGTGCTGGAGAACTACCACCCGGGCGACAAGGTCGCCATCGCCTGGACCGACGGCTACGGCCAGTCCCACACCGCGACCGTGACGCTCGCCACCGGCCCGGCAGCGTAGCCGCCGGGCGGGCAGGCCGCCAGCCCGCGAATGGCCGAGGACTCCCCGCCTCGGCCATTCGCTACTTTGCCAGCTTGATCCGCGACTGATTGAACCTCTGGCGGCTCCTTGCGCGTACTCCTGAGTGACGAAGATCCCAGCCGGCTCGGGAGTCAGAAAACGCGACGTGGTGGTCCTGGTGCAACAGGACCACCACGATCAACTCAAGGAGACACCCAGCAATGAGCACTCCCACTAGCAACCCTAGCCCGTCCCGGTTTGCCGTCAAGCGCCCCCGGCGCGCCCTGGCCATGTTCGGCGCCGCCGTGACGCTGGCCGCGGGCCTCGCCGCCTACGGGTTCTCCCCGGCCGGGGCGACGACCCAGTCGACCGCGGACCGGCTCGCGCCCGCGGTCTCGACCTTCCCCTTCAAGCTGGTGGCCTCCCCGGGGATCGCCAAGTGCCTGCCGCACGCCCGCGGCGAAGCGTGGATCACGCCAGGGCCGCTCAATGACGTCATGAAGGTCACGCTGTGGGGCATGCCGAAGAACAGCGACTTCGACCTGTTCGTCATCCAGACGCCTAACAAGCCGTTCGGAGTCTCGTGGTACCAAAGCGACATCCACGCCGGCAGTAACGGCTCAGGAACCGCCGTGGTCCAGGGCATCTTCGACAAGGAGACCTTCTCGGTGTCGCCCGGGGGGACGGTCACGTTCCCGCCGACTCACCAGTTCCACCTCGGCGTGTGGTTCAACGACCCGAACCTGCCGTTCAGGCTCGGCTGCGAGCCGGGCCAGGCCAAGCCCGTGGTGACGCCGTTCAACGGCGAGCAGCACGCGGGCATCCAGGTCGTGAACACGGCCAACTTCCCGGTCAACGCCGGGCCGCTGTCCAGGGTCCACCGGTAAGCACCGCGCCGCCCTGAGGGCACCCAGCCGCCGGGACGCGAACCACGCGTCCCGGCGGCTGCCCGCTGAGACAGCGGAACCGTATCCGGGCAATCCGGCAGTGCGATGAGGAAACGCGAGCCGCACCATGTATCTGGCCACTTGGGCTGCCGTCTATGTTCCATATGAAAGCCATGCCGATCATGGTTCAATGTGCGCAGGGACGGCGGCCTGCCGCCCTAGGGCGGGGCACATGAGCATCGACGACGACGCGATCGTCACAGCGCTGTACCGGAAGTACCGGGAACCGCTGATGACATTCGTCTTGCGGCTGACCGCGGGCGACCGCGAGCGCGCCGAGGACGTGGTCCAGGAGACCATGGTCCGCGCGTGGCGCGAGGCCGGCCGGCTTGACCTTTCGGGGCCATCGCTGATGCCCTGGCTTGCCACGGTGGCGCGGCGTATCGTGATCGACGAGCACCGCAGGAGGCAGGTGCCGCTCGCGGAGGCCGGGGAGGGCGCGGTCGCGGATATGCCCGTCGAAGATGACACCACGGCTACGATCTTGCGCGTCGCGGTCGCCGACGCGATGCGGGAGCTATCGCCATCGCACCGGCAGATCCTCAATGAGACCATCCTGCGGGACCGCACCGTCAACCAGGCCGCGCAGGTCCTCGGGATCCCAGTCGGCACGGTCAAGTCCCGCGTCTACTACGCGCTTCGCGCGCTGCAGGTCGTCCTAGCAGAACGCGGGTTGCTACCATGAGCGCCATCAGCGACAAGCACATCGACCTCGGCGCCTATGCCCTCGGGCTGCTCAATGACCAGGACACGGCCGATTTCGAGGCGCACCTGGCCACCTGCCCGGCCTGCGCGGCCGAGCTGGCCACGCTGACACCGGTGGCCGATCTCCTGAAGGGCCTGGACCCGGTCGAGGAACCCGCGGACGCCGCGGTCCCCGAGCCCCCCGTTGACCTGCTGCGCCGCCGGGCGCAGGTGAGCCGCCGGCGGCGGCGCTGGCAGGCGACGGTCGGCGCGGCCGCCTGCGTGGCCGCGCTTGGCGGCGGGCTCGCCGCCGGCGTCGCGACCACCTCGGGGCCCGCGCCCGCCGTGGCCGGACAGCTGCACACGGCCAAAGACGCCTCGACCGGAGCCAGTGGCACCGTGGGGCTGGTGGGCAAGGCCTGGGGCACCCAGGTGACGCTGGACCTGGCCGGCGTGCGCGGCCCGGCCGAGTGCCAGCTCATCGCCGTGGCCAAGGATGGCCAGCAGAAGGTCGTCACCGGCTGGTACGTCCCCGCCCCCGGCGACGGGGTCCCCGGGCACCCGGACCACCTGGTGATCCAGGGCGGCACCGCGATCCCGCTGAGCAACCTGGCCCACTTTAAGGTGATCATCGTCAACGGCCCGACCCTGGTGACGATCCCGGTCTAGCCGCTAGCCCGTGCAGCCGCAGCTTTCCCTGATGACCAAGGTGGTGGGCAGCCGTTCGACCCGGCGAGGCCGGGCCGGGTCGGCGATGCGCTCCAGCAGCAGGTCGCAGCCGCGCTCACCGAGCAGCCGCATCGGCTGGCGCACCGTGGTCAGCGGCGGGGTGAGCATCGCGCCCAGGTAGATGTCGTCGAACCCGGTCACCGCGATGTCGGCGGGGACGCGCAGCCCGGCCCCCTGCAGCTCGCGCATGACCCCGATCGCCATCTGGTCATTGGCGCAGATGACGGCATCGGGCAGGTCCTCGCGCGGCCGGGCGAGGACCTCGCGCGCCGCGAGCTGGCCGCTCACGGTCGCGAACTGGCCCTCGAACGATCCGGTCAGCCGGACGCCCGGGTGCCGGCTAAGCGTCTCGTCGAGGCCCGCGCGGCGTTCGCGCGCGTCGGGCGCCTCGCGCGGGCCGCCGAGATAGAACAGCCGGGCCCGGCCGTGCCGCTCGATCAGGTGGCCGACCAGGGCGCTGATGCCGACTCGGTTATCAGCGGCCACGACGTCGGCATCGGCCTGGTCGGGTGAGCCGGAGACCAGCACCACCGGGATGCGCGTGGTCAGCCTGGCCAGGTGCTCCGGGGAACCAAGGCCCTCGGTGACCAGCAGCCCGTCGACCTTCGCGGAGATCTTCTGCAGCCAGCGGTAGGCGCCCGCCTCATCGGCGGCGCGGCGCACCGAGACCAGCAGCGGCCATCCGAGCGGGCTGAGCGAGGACTCAACGCCGCGCAGCACCTCATCGATGAACAGCAGTCCCTCGTTCTCGACGTCGGTGTCCAGGTCGCGGTTCTCGATGGCGACCAGCCCGACCACTTCCTTGCGCTTGCGGGCCATGCTCTGCGCGGCGCTGTCGGGAACGTAGCCAAGGGCGTCAATGACCTCGAGCACCCGCTGCCGGGTCGACGGGCGGACCCCGTCCTGGTCGTGCACCACCCGGGAGACGGTGGCGGTGGAGACTCCAGCCTCGCGCGCCACGTCGTACAAAGTGGACGCCGAGTACCTGTCAGACCCGGTCAGCCGTTCACCGTCCGTGATAACCCCTTGCCTGAGCTCCAGGAATCCAGGCTACAGGTGAAAGGACGGCAATGCCCGGTTAGCCCTGCCCGTTAACCCCGCCCGTTAGCCCGGCACGATCGACGCGCCATTCACCGTGATGGCCACGGCCGCCCGCGGGCTGGCGGCGGGACCGTTCACGACGGAGCCGTCCTTGATGCTGAACGCGCTGCCGTGGCACGGGCAGTGGATCGCGCCGCCGGAGATGCTGCCGACGGTGCAGCCCTGGTGGGTGCACACGGCGGTGAAGGCCTTGAAGGTGCCCGCCGCCGGCTGGGTGATAACGATCTTCTTGTCGGCCAGGATCTTGCCCCCGTCGACCGGGATCTCCGCCGTGGTGGCGAGCGCGGCCGGAGCGGCGGCCGGCGCGCCGCCCCCGCCCGCGGCTGAGCTGCCGCCACCCGCTGCCCCCGTGCCCGGGGCAGCGGGGGACGTGGTGGTGGGCGCGCCTGCGTCTACTCCCCCGTTGTTAGCGTTGTAGGTCGAGCATCCCGCGACGACCACGGCGGCCGCGGCACCTACGCCCGCGATCAGGGCGCGGCGGCTGGCCGCCGGGCTGATTTCGGGTGGCTCAGTCATGGAACACTCCTCAGCGCTTGATTCCGAAGGTCG
Source organism: Streptosporangiaceae bacterium (assembly GCA_025935815.1). GTDB lineage: Bacteria > Actinomycetota > Actinomycetes > Streptosporangiales > Streptosporangiaceae > Trebonia. The sequence goes on along the minus strand of JAICUO010000174.1, from coordinate 8,832 downwards.
AGAAGAACCAGTAAGCGGACGTGAACCAGATGAGGATCAGCGCCGCGAACACAACGGCGCCGAGCACCGGCAGCACCCATCCTGGCACTCCCCGCTTGGGCAAGACCAGCATCTTTACGGTGAACGCGCCAAAGAAGAGGCAACCCAGGATCGAGTGGATGAGCACGCGGGTGCTGTAGCTGGCGAAGCCGAGCGCGTACACGCAGTGCACCGCGACCGGAACCGTCGCGATGAACGCGATCCGCCCCGACCACTTGTGCAGGCCGCCGATCCAGGAGGGCGCGCTCACCCGCGGCACCTTCCCGTACATCACCAGCGCGGAGCCGATCTGGACGAGGGCGAGCACGGCGGCGACCGTCGCCAGCCACGCCTTGACCGACCCCGGGCTGGAGAACCCGGCGATGTTGACCGCGATCCCGGTCGCGTGGTGCAGCTTCCCGTACAGCCCGATCGTCAGCGCCACCACGCACCCGACGAGGGCGGGGATGACGAGGATCTTGGCGATGTTGTCCGGCGGCTGGTAGATGGGATCACGTCGTGTTGCCTGCGGATCGGGCGTTCCGAATTGTGCCGCCATGTCTCTTTCTCCGTCTCCTGGACGCTGGGCGGGAGGTCTTAGAAACCGCTGCCGGTTTCGCCGTCGATCGGCGTGGCGTGGAGCGTGACGCCGCCGTCGTCGGCGGTCAGCGAGGTGGTGTCTAGCTGCGGCGCCGCCTGTGCCTTAGGCGCGGCAGCGTTCGGGTCCAGCTCGATCGAGCCGACCTCGGTGCCGTCCGCCAGGACGATCCAGCCCGCCTTCACCGTGGCGCCGCGCACCACCGCGATCGACTGGTACAGCCCCGAGGGCTTGTGCACCGCGATCACCGAGAAGGTGTAGCTGAACCCGTCCACGTGGACCTGGCCGCGCGCGTGCCCGAGGGCGTAGTTCACCTCGGCGTGGGCGCCGTTCTTGCCCGTCAGGACCAGGTGCCCGTGGGCCGGCACGCCCTTCATCCATTCCTCGATGGTCTTGCCGTTGCAGTAGTAGGCGATCGCGATCTTGTCGTGCAGCGTGATGGCGATCGCCCCCCCGCCGGCCTGGACCGGGCCCACGTAGTTGGCGTGATCGGGGATCACGAACCCCCCCGAGCCGGTTTCCGAGGGCGTGGGCGACGCCGCGGCCGACGACGGCGATGGCGTCACCGCTGGTGACGGGGATGCCGTGGCTGCCGGGACGGTCGGCGCCGTGGTGGGCGTCGGGGTCGCCGGCTTGCCGTAGGCGGTCGTGGCCGAAGTCGCAGCGTTCAAGCTGGCAATCCACAAGCCGATCGCCAAGACGGCGCCGGTCAGCAAGGTGATGATGGGCGACCTGAGCTTCATGCTCCGTTGTACGCCGAAAGGTTCACGGCCGGTTCAGCCGGGGAGCGTTCGACTCCCAAACGTTATGCGGGTAGCTGGCGACGGGCAGCCGGCCCGTCGCGTTACGCGGCAAGTTATTCGATCGCGATCGCCCGGGCGAGGATCTCCCCGGTCCGGGTGCCGTCCGGGAGGGTGCCGTACGCGCGGCCGCGATCGCCGGCCAGCCGGGTCGCGGCGAAGGCATCGGCGACGGCGGGATCGCCGTGCCGGACGAGCAAGGCGGCCTGCAGGGCGGTCGCCATGTCCTCGGCCAGGCGGCGGGCGGCGGCCTCGCCCGGGTCCTGGGCGTCCCGGCGGAGCCGGGCGACCGCGTCGTCCAGGCGGCGGTCGGCGCCGGCGGCCGCCGCCAGTTCGGCGAAGAACGCCTCGGCGGCCAGCGGCTCGCGGGTCAGGGCGCGCAGCGCGTCCAGCGCGGCGACGTTGCCCGATCCTTCCCAGATTGACCCCAGCGGCGCCTCCCGGTACAGGCGGGGCAGGCCGGATTCCTCGACGTAGCCGTTGCCGCCCAGGCACTCCAGGGCCTCGGCGGCATGCGCGGGCGCCTGCTTGCACACGTGGTACTTGGTCGCCGCGAGGGCGAGCCTGCGGAAGGCGGCCTCGCCCTCATCGCCGCCGGCCGCGCGGTCGGTCGCGCCCGCCAGCCGCATCGCGACGGTGGTGGCCGCCGCGGACTCGATCGCGAGGTCGGCCAGGACGTTCCGCATGAGGGGCTGGTCGGCGAGCCGCTTGCCGAACGCGCGGCGGTGCCCGGCGTGATGGGCCGCGTGGATGACGCCCAGGCGCATCCCGGTCGCGGCGGCCAGCACGCAGTCCAGCCGGGTCGCGTTGACCATGTCGAGGATGGTGCGGACGCCGCGGCCGGGCTCGCCGACGAGCCACGCGCGGGCCTGCTCGTACTCCACCTCGGCGGAGGCGTTGGAGCGGTTGCCGAGCTTGTCCTTCAGCCGCATGAGGCGCATCCCGTTGCGGGTGCCGTCCGGCAGGACGCGCGGGAGGAGGAAGCATGACAAGCCGTGCCCGTCTACCTGCGCCAGCACCATGAACAGGTCGTTCATCGGGGCGGAGGTGAACCACTTGTGGCCCGTGATGCGGTAGGTGCCATCCTCGGCGGGCGCGGCTGTCGTGGTGTTGGCGCGGACGTCGGAGCCGCCTTGCTTCTCGGTCATCGACATGCCTGCCAGCAGGCCCTGCTTGGCGGCTGGCGGCGCGTGCAGCCCCGGGTCGTAGACGCGGGCGGCGAGGAGCCGCTCATACTGCTTGGCCAGGTCCGGAGCGTGACGCAGGGCGGGGACGATCGCGTAGGTCATGGAGACCGGGCAGCAGTGCCCGGCGTCGGCCTGCCCCCAGACGTAGAGGCCGGCGGCGCGGGCGACATGCGCGCCCGGGCGATCGTCTTGCCAGGGAGCGGCGTGCAGGCCACTGGTGATGGCGGTGCGCATGAGCTCGTGCCACGCCGGGTGGAACTCCACCTCATCGACGCGGTGGCCGTAACGGTCGTGGGTACGCAGCCGGGGCGGGCTCTCGTTGGCGAGCCTGCCCCATTCCTGGGCCTGCTCGGAGCCTGCCTGGCGGCCGAGGCGCTGGATATCCGGCTCGGCCCAGCCGGCGCCCTCGCGGCCCAGCGCGTCGAGCAGCGCCCGGTCATCGGCGGCGTCGTACCCGGCCAGCGGGGGCGGCTGGTTGGTCACCGCGTGCGTCATAGCCATGCTTCCCAGACTGCCATAAGGCGGTCCGCCAGCCAGTCGGCCATCCGGGAGCGGGACTCGAAGGCATGGTTAGTGACGCCGTGGCTGCCCTCCGGGTACAGCAGCAGCTCCGCCGCGGGCGCCTCCTTCGCCAGGCGCTCGGCGTGGTAGGCCGGGACGATGGCGTCCCGGCCGCCGCCGACCACCAGCAGCGGCCGGGTGATCATCGCCGCCGCGTCTTTTAGCGTGAGCTGGGCGGCCCGGGCGCGGGCCTCGTCCTCGGTGGCGGCCCGGGCGCGGGCCTGGAAGGTCGCCCGGGTCTGGGGTGGCAGGCTGGCCCAGTCAAGGTCGAACTGGTAGGGGCCGGCGAGCGCGACGGTCGCCCGGATCCGGGGCTCGTAGGCGGCGCACCGGGCGGCGTAGTAGCCGCCCAGGCTCACCCCGAACAGGCCGATGACATCGCCGTTCACGTCGTCGCGGGTCGCGAGGTAGTCGATGATGGCCGTCGATACCCTCTCGTAGGCGGGCTCGATCGCCAGGTCGTACTCGGCCTCGCCCTGGCCAGGGCCGTCGACGGCGATCGTGGCCAGGCCGCGGGCGAGGAAGTACTCGGCAGTGGCCTGGAGCTCCTCCTTCGTGGAATCCAGCCCCGGCACCATGATCACGACGGGCGGCGCCGGCGCTTCGCCGGCCGCCGACCGGACGGGGACGCGCAGGTAGGCGGCCAGCGTCGTCGTGGCGTAGCGGACGCGGACGAGCTCGGCGGCCGGTTCCAGCGTGGCCGCGCCGCGGCGGTAGCAGTCAACGGCGCGCTCATGCGCCGCGCGCTGCTCGCCGGGGTGGTCCACGAACACGAACTTGCCCCAGTGCCAGGCCAGGGCGGCGCGCCGCCAGGCCCCGCCGGCGGTCCGCGCCTTGCCGTCAGCCTCGGCCTCCCGGGCGACGTCCTCGTATCGCTGGGCCGTGACCCCCCACTCACGGCACCAGTCATCCCAGCGGCCTATCCGCTTGATCGTGGCGGCGAAGTCGCCGTAGTCGGTGCCGTTCGCGGTGAAACGGGCCGCCCAGTGCGCGGTCGCGGCGGCGACGCGGGCATCCGGTGCCGCCGCCCGGGTTCCTGACTCATCCATCACGGTGCCGATTGTCCGCTCTCGCGCCCCGGGGTGCCAGCGTTCGATCGCCCGCCCGCCACAGGACACAATTGGATGCATGACCGATCCCCAGCAGGCGACAGGTCCGATAGCGGTGACGGCCACCGGGGACGACGCCACCGTGGCGGCGGCCGCGGACGGCTTCGCCGACACCGCCGCCGTTCCCGGCTCCGGGACCACCCCGTGGCGGCGGGTAACCCCGCTGCGGCAGTTCCTGCGCACCGAGACGGGCAGCGCCGCGATCCTGGCCGGCGCCGCGGTGGTCGCCTTGATCTGGGTGAACGTGAGCCCTGGGAGCTATGACTCCGTCTGGGCCACGCACCTGCGGGTGTCAGTTGGCTCGATGGACATCCAGATGAACCTGCGGGAATTCGTCAACTCCGGCCTGATGGCCTTCTTCTTCCTCGTCGTCGGGCTGGAGGCGCGCCGCGAGATCGACGTGGGCGAATTGCGTGCCCGCAGCCGGCTGACGCTGCCCCTGATGGCCGGCCTGGCTGGCATGATCGTCCCCGCCGTCATCTTCCTGGCGTTCAACGCCGGCACGAGGAACGCGCACGGCTGGGGCACCGCCATGTCCACCGACACCGCGTTCGCGCTCGGCGCGCTGGCCCTGGCGGGCAAGGGCCTTCCGGACCGGGTCCGCACGTTCCTGCTGACCTTCAGCGTGGTCGACGACCTGGTCGCGCTGGTGATCATCGCGATCGCCTACAGCGGGAGCGTGAGCGCCGTCCCGCTGGTCTCCGGGATCGCCTTCCTCGCGATGATCTTGCTGCTGCGGCTGCGCGGAGTCCGCAACGGGCTGGCCTACTTCGCCTTCGGCCTGGCCGCCTGGATCGCCTTCTTCAAGTCCGGCGTGGACCCGATCGTGGTGGGCCTGGTGACCGGGCTGCTCACCTACGCCGCCCCGGCCAGCCGGTCAGACCTGGAGCAGGCCAGCGACGTGTTCCGGATGTTCCGCGAGCAGCCGACCGCCGAGCTCGCGGCGCAGGCGCGCGGCGTGGTGGGCACGGCGATCTCCCCCAACGACCGGCTGCAGCTCCTGTTCCACCCGGCCGCGAGCTTCGTGATCGTGCCGCTGTTCGCGCTGGCCAACACCAACGTGCGGATCAGCGGCGGCTTCTTGTCCCACGCCTACGCCAGCCCGGTCGCCCTCGGCATCATCATCGGCTACCTGGTGGGCAAGCCGGCGGGCATCATCGGCGTCACGTACGTGTCCACGCGGATGTCGAAGGGGCGGCTGACGCCATCGGCCGGATGGGGCGCGGTGGCCGGCACCGGGGCGGCGGCCGCCATCGGCTTCACGGTGAGCATGCTGATCTCATCGCTCGCGTTCACCGGCACCACCCTCGGGTACGCCAAGCTCGGCATCTTGACCGGGGCGGTCGCCGCCGCGGTGCTCACCTGGGTGGTCTTCCGCATCATCGCGGCGCTCCCGCCGCGACGGCGCATCGTTGCCTTGTACGGGCGGCAGGAGGCGATCACCGACCTGATCGCGCCGGTTGACCCCGACCGCGACCACATCCGCGGCCCCGCCGACGATGCCCTGGTCACGCTGGTGGAGTACGGCGACTTCGAGTGCCCCTACTGCGGGCAGGCCGAGCCGGCGGTCCGTGAGCTGATCAAGGAGTACGGCGAGCTAAGGTTCGTCTTCCGGCACCTGCCACTGACCGACGTGCACCCGCATGCGCAGCTGGCGGCCGAGGCATCCGAGGCGGCGGCGCGGCAGGGGAAGTTCTGGGAGATGCACGACACGCTGATGGACCACCAGGGCGCGCTGAGCGCCCGCGACCTGATCGGGTACGCGCGGTCGCTGGACCTGGACGTCGACCAGTTCGGACGGGACTTGCGGACCCACGTCGGCGCGGCGCGGGTGGCCGAGGACGTGGAGTCCGCGGACCTGGCGACCGTGTCCGGCACTCCGACGTTCTTCATCAACGGCAAGCGGCACTACGGCGCGTTCGACCTGGCCACGCTGAAGGACGCCGTCAAGGCGGCCAAGGCCCTGGCGATCATTAACTCGTAAATGGCCAGCCCTCTACGATTGCCCCGTGGATGACAACAGCATCGCGATTACGGGTGGGCGGGTCGTGCCCGTCGAGGGCGACCCCATTGACGGCGGGACGGTCATCGTGACCGGAGGGACCATCTCCGCGGTGCTGAGGCCGGAGGCGGCACTGGAGTCTGGGTCGGCACTGCCGCCGGGCGCCACCGTCGTCGACGCGGCGGGCAAGTGGGTGCTGCCGGGCTTCATCGACGCGCACACCCACCTGGGCGCATACGAGGACGGCCTGGGCTGGGCTGGCACCGACACCAACGAGCTGACCGGCCCGAATCAGGCGCAGGTGCGGGTCGTGGACGCCATCAACCCGGCCGACATCGGCTTCCGCGACGCGATTTCCGGCGGGGTGCTCGCGGTGAACGTCAACCCGGGCTCCGGCAACCCGATCGGCGGCCAGACCGCGGCCATTCGCTGCTGGGGCCGGACGGTCGAGGACATGGTGCTGCGCGCGCCCTCCGGGCTGAAGTCCGCCCTGGGCGAGAATCCCAAGCGCAACTACGGCAACCGGAACGAGACCCCGGCGACGCGGCTGGGCACCGCCTCGGTGATCAGGTCGGCGCTGGCGGCGGCGGCCGACTACCTGCAGGAGCGAGATCAGCCCCGGGATTCCTCCGCCGAGCGTTCCGACACCGTGCGCAAGCGGGACCTCAAGCTCGAGGCGCTCGGGCTGGCGCTCCGGCGCGAGATCCCGTGGCGGCAGCACGCCCACCGGGCCGATGACATCGCCACCGCGCTGCGGCTCGCGGCCGAGTTCGGCTACGATCTGGTGCTTGACCACGGCACCGAGGCGTACCTGATCGCGGATAAGGTCGCCGCCGCCGGCGTGCCGGTGGTGATCGGGCCGCTGCTGACCGCCCGGTCGAAGGTGGAGCTGCGCAACCGCTCCATCGCCTCCCCTGGCTTGCTGGCCTCGGCCGGGGTGACCATAGCGATCACCACCGACCATCCCGTGGTGCCGATCCACTTCCTGGTCCACTCCGCGACGTTCGCGGTGCGCGAGGGGCTTGACCCCGCCCAGGCGCTGCGCGCGATCACGATCAACCCGGCACGGATCATGGGCGTCGACGGCCGCCTCGGCTCGATCGAGCCCGGCAAGGACGCCGACCTGGTCATCTGGTCCGGCGACCCGCTGGACGTGATGAGCCGCGCCGAGCGCGCCTTCATCGGCGGCGCCCAGGTCTACGAGTACGACTACGCCCGCCGCGAGGGCGTCTTCACGAGATAGCCGGGCCGGATTACTGGGCGGGGGCGCGAAAGCGGCTGGCGGCGCGCTTGGCGGTCACCAGGGCCGCGGGCGCGGTGGCCGGGGAGCCCGCGTTGAACGGCGGCTGCGGGTCGTACTCGATGCCGAGCTGGGCCGCCATCGCCGCGTCGTCCCCGGCGATCCGGGCGGCCAGCGCGAGCGCCATGTCGATGCCGGCTGACACGCCGGCCGAGGTGGCGTACTTGCCGTCGAAGACGTAACGGTCGTTCCTGGGCTTGACGCCCAGGCGGGCGAGCTCCTCCTTGGCAAGCCAGTACGTGGTCGCCTCGCGGTCCTCGAGCAGGCCGGCGGCGGCGAGGATCAGCACGCCGGTGCACACGCCCGCCGTCCACCTCGTCGACTGGTCCACCGCGACCAGCCAGTCCGGCAGCGGGCCGGGCGCCATGTGGTCGACCTGGCCGGGGCCGCCGGGCACGATCACGATGTCGGGCCGCGGGACCTCATCGAAGGTGGCGACGGCGGACACGGCGGCCCCGCCGCGCTCGTCGGTGACCGGGCCGTGCCTCTGCGCGGTGAGCACCACGTCAACCCCGGGTAGCTCGCTGAGCACCTGGTAGGGGCCGATCGCGTCCAGCACGGTGAACCGGTCGTAGAGGGCGATGGCGACTTGCATGGGAACTCCTTAGTGACAGCGGGGGCGGGCGGGCGCCCCCCGGGAAAAACGGCGCCGGTACTCGGCGGGGCTGACGCCGAGGTCTTTGATGAAGGCGCGGCGCATCGCCTCGGGGGTGCGGTAGCCGCAGGCGCGGGCGGTCTCCTCGACCCCGTCGGCGGTGTCCTCCAGGCGCCGGCGGGCCGCCTCCACCCTTACCTGGTCGACGTAGCGGCCCGGTGGCACCCCGACCTCGGCGGCGAACGCGCGGGCGAACTGACGCGGCGACAAGGTCGCCCGCCTGGCCAGCTCCTCCACGGACAGGTTCGCCTCCGGGTGCTCGGCGATCCACTGCTGGACGTCGCGCAGCGGCCGCCTGCTCGCGGCCTGCGTCTGGAGCTGGACGCTGAACTGGGCCTGGCCGCCGGGGCGGCGCAGGAACACGACGAGCTCCCGGGCGACGGTGAGCGCCGCGTCCCGGCCGAGGTCGTCTTCGATGAGGGCCAGCGCGAGGTCAATGCCGGCGGTGACCCCGGCGGACGTGGCGAGGTTCCCGTCCCTGACGAAGATGGGGTCCGGGTCCACGCGGATGCCCGGGTACTTGCCCGCGAGCGTCGCGCAGTGCTCCCAGTGGGTCGTGACCCGCCGCCCGTCCAGCAGGCCCGCCTCGGCCAGCAGGAACG
>JAICUO010000572.1 GCA_025935815.1 Streptosporangiaceae bacterium | reverse complement strand
GACGGGGTCCGCGCGCTGCGCGCCCGCCTCGGCGAGATCTGGGCCATGGACGCCGACGCTGCGGCGGAGCTCGTGAACGAGCTGCTCCGGGAGCGAAGCGCGCTGCCCCAGCTTGTCAAGCACGACGGATGGGGCTACCACCTCCACGCGACGTCGCCCGAGGCGCCGCTGGCCGACCGGATGGCGGTCGAGGCGGCGATGGGGCTCGCCGACGTGATCAGGGCCGGCGAGCTGGCCCGGCTGCGCACCTGCGCCGCTGAGGACTGCGCCGCCGTCCACGTGGACCTGTCCAAGAACCGCTCGCGACGCTTCTGCTCGGTAACCTGCGCCAACCGCGTCAACGTGGCGGCCTACCGCCAGCGCCGGGCCAGCGCCTCCTGATCAGGTGAACTCGGGTCGCGGGGTGGCGGCCCGCCAGACCTGCTCGGCTTCGCCCATGGGGGTGGACGGGGGCGCCAGGACGAAGGGCCAGATCTCCTCGGCGATGCCCCGCCAGTCCGCGGTGGCGGACATGTCGCCGAGGACGGCGAACATGCCGAGGTTGATCCGCTGCAAGATCACGTACGAGCGGGGGATGTTCGCGTACGCGGCCAGCGGGCTGCCGAAGTCGAAATAACGGCGGGCCAGCGATGAGGCGTAGCCGGACGACATGGTGCGCCGCCCGCGCGTGCGGACCGTGTCGTAGAACACGCCCATGTGCGCGATCACCTCATCGGTGGGGATCGGCGCGCCGGGGGCCAGGAACCCGGCCTGCTCCATCGCCGCGCGGAACGCCTCCGGGTCCTCCTCGACGCACAGGTAGCGCACCATCGCGACCAGGGGCGCGAGCTCCGCTGGCGTGAACTCCTTGACCAGCCCGTAGTCCAGGAAGGTGACCCGGCCGCCGGGGTGGAACAGGTAATTGCCGGGATGCGGGTCGCCGTTGAAGGCGTGCAGCTCATACAGGCTGCGGAAGGTGAACCGGTAGATGGTCTCCGCCGCCAGGTCCTTTTCCTCCGGCGACCAGGTCATCAGCTCGGCGAACCGCGCCCCGGTGGCCAGCTCGCTGGTGATGACCCGGGCGGTCGACAGCTCGGGCAGGACGCGCGGGACCTCGATCGTCGGGTGGCCGCCGAAGTAGTCGGCGAACCACTGCTGGTTCGCCGCCTCGCGCTCGTAGTCCAGCTCCTCGGCGACGCGCTCGCGCAGCTCGGCGATCAGCCCGTCCACGTCCTGCTTGGGCGCGGCCACCTTGAGCAGCCGCTTGATCAGGGCCACGTTGCCGAGATCAGCCTCGATGGTGTCCCTGATGCCGGGGTACTGAACCTTGACCGCGACCGCGATGCCGCCATCGGGGCCGCTGTCGCGGGTGATGGCCCGGTGCACCTGGCCGATGGACGCGGCCGCGATCGGCTCGGGGTCCCACTTGCCGAACACGTCCTCGGGCTCGCCGCCCAGGTCCCCCCGGATAACGCTGGCCGCCAGCTCGGCCGACATCGGCGGGACGCTGTCTTGCAGCCTGCTGAGCGTGCGCCGGGCCTGGGGGTTCAGTCCGTCGTCGACGTAGCTGGCCAGCTGCCCGATCTTCATCAGGACGCCCTTCATGGTGCCCAGGGTGTCGGCGACATCCTCGGCGGTCCGCAGGGCCAGGTCATTGCGCAGTCGCTGGCGGTGCTCTCCGGCGGTAGCGAACAGCCGCGGCGCGCTGGCCGCGTACCGCGCGCCGCCCCGCGCCGCGAGGCGGGCCGCGGAAAGGCCGCGCGAGAACCGCAGCCGCGTGTTGTCTTTCACGTACATCGACGTTACCCGCCGGACGGCCGGCCGCCACTGTGGGCTGCGGCACGCTCCCCTAAGGCTCGGCGACCCAGCGGATCGAGAAGGACGCCAGCTTGTACCCCAGCGCGTTGACCGTAGGCTGGATGAAGTTGTCGCGGATGATCTTGGTGGCCTCGTTCTGCGCCGCGATGACCATCGGACGGGTCACGGCCGGGTCGGTAGTGGCCCGGTTGAAAGCCTCCTGCTGCGCCTGGGCGTACAGCACCGACTGGTCGAACTGCGGCTTGATCAGGACCCCGCAGCCCAGCCCGGGGTAGGTCCAGCTGTGCTGGACGTTGAGCGGCTGCGACAGGGTGTTGTCGACCGTGATGTCGTGCACCGACTGCGGCAGCTGCGGGACCGGGAGCGCGATCGAGACGGTCACGGTCCCCGGAACCTTCCCGGCGGGCGCCTTGGTGACGGTCAGCTTGTAGTGCCCGGTGGCCGGCTTCCACCAGGCGGCGCCCGGGTTGAGGTCGACAGTCGCGGACGCGTGCCCGACGGCGTAGAACGACGCGGAGTACCAGCACGGCCAGGGGCCGAGGGCCTTGCTCACCTTCCGGGTGAACAGGAAGTTGTAGTTCTCGGTGCCGAGCGCGGGCTTGTCGATGCCCTCGATCTTCTGCAGCACCCACGGGCCGACGATGACGTTGGTGGTGCTGCCCGAGGTACTCGACCACGGCCAGCCGAACCTGATGTTCGGCAGGTGGACGTTGATGCCGACGAGATGCAGCGCGCCGGACAGCGCGGCCAGCACCAGCCACGCGGCCGCGCGCCGGAAGACCAGGACGACGACAGCGACGATGACCGCCCAGCGCAGCCAGCGGGGCACGCGCAGGCGGAACTTGGGCGGCGGTGGCGGCTCCGGGGGTGCGGAGTCGGGGACGGGCAGCGCAGCCGTCACCGCCCGCCCGGCGGCCGGCCGGGGACCGGTGGGACGGCCGGAGCTCGCGGAACTGGAGGGGCTAGCGGTGGCGACCGCTACCTGCGTGGTCCTGCTCCTGGCAAGCGCCCTCAGCAGGAGGATCAGGAGGCGGAGCATGCGGGTACCTACTCTCTTGGGGCTAGCCGCTTAGCTGCCCTAAACCGTGGCCCTGTAATCAAGGCTAAGGACAATAGGCACCGCGCCGAACGGCGCGCGGAACCGGGTGCCGGGCTTGTCTGGCGCCCCTGGATCGGTAATCGCAGGCCAGCGCATCTTCTGGTGGCCCTTGGTGAGCCCTTCTACCGAATAGGGGAATTCCATGGACGAGACGCGGTGGCGGCGCAGCAGCCCGCCCCACCGGAACGCGGCGAACACGTCGGCCAGCGACCGCACCGACATCCGCTGCGGCACCGTCAAGTCGATGCGGTAGACAGCGAAGGCCAGCTCGATGAGGTCGGCGGCGCACTGGGCGAGGGCCGCTGACCGAGTCGTGTACACGGTGCCGTCCGGGTTCAGGCTGCCCAGCCGCTCTCCGTGCACCGGAGACAGGTGCGGCTGCGCCTGGCATTGCATCCAGTCGCAGGCAGCCAGCAGCTTCCAGCTGAGCCCGGCCTGCGTGGCGATGTCCTTGTACATCGGCGCCGCGCGGGCGATGGGAGTGCGGGCCGTCGCGAAGAACGCGGTCTTCACCGCGTCGGGCAACTCAGGCTCATACAGCCGCTGCGCCGGCCGGGCGGGCACGCGCGGCGCGGCGTGCGCCGGGCGCACGTACGCCATCGTCGTCGCCGTGGTCACGGCGGACGCCGCTCGCGGGGAAGCCGGCGCACCATAGCGCGGCGCGGCGCCCCCGCCTTGGTAGCCGGCCAGGCCGGGGATGGCCGCGCCGCCGGCCGCCGCCGCATGGCCGGCCGGGGCGAAGGGCTGCTGGCCCGGGATGTCGGCGGCCGCGTGCGCGTGCGGGTGCCCGCTGGCGTATCCGGGGGCCGCGGAGGCCGGCGGTGCCGGGTGCGAGGGCTGTGCGTACTGCGAGGGCCGGGCCGACGGCGATGGTGACCCCGAGGAGGCGGAGGCTGGTGAAGAAGGAGCGGGGGCGGCGCTGGGCGCGGGCGAGCTGGCGGGAGCCGAAGTCGACGGCTGTGCCGTACCTGAGGGCTGTGCCGTACCTGGGGGCTGTGCCGTACCTGAGGGCTGCGGTGTTCCCGGCGGGTAGGGCGACTGGGACGGCGCGGCGGTGTGGGTGGGCGGCGGGGTAGCCGGGTGCGCCGGGACGTGAGGCGCGGCCCCGGCGTCGTAGCGGTACAGGTTGTACAGCCGCATGATCGAGATCAGGTTCCCGCCGTAGTGCGGGTCAGTCGCGTACACGCCAGTCAGGTCGTTGGCGAACGCGTCGGGGGAGCTCCGGTCGGCCATCGCGTGCGTGTAGTACCCGCTCGTGGCCAGCAGTTGCGCGTGGTCGCTGATCGACTCGGCGATGTTGTGGTACACGCGAAAAGGTGCGTCCACGGTGACCCACTGGCCGCCCTGGAATTCCTGGGTCGGCAGCATGACCGAGCCGCCCGGCCCGGTTCCCTTAATGCCGAAGAGGTTGTTGTAGTTCGCCGACAGGCTGCTTTGCCCCCACGCCGACTCCTCAATGGCCTGGGAGATCGTCACCGAGGCGGGGACTCCCCAGCGCTGCTGGGCGGCCATCGCCCCCGGCGCGACCGCGTTGATGAACGACTGCTGCGAGCTGGGCGCGTGGGACGAGCGGGCCGGGGCCGGCTTGTGGTAAGGCGCGGCCGGCGTGGCGTGCGCCGGGGTCGGTGCCGGGCTGGCCTGCGTGGGCGTCGGTGCCGGGCTGGCGTGCACCGGGGCGCCCGGCGTGCTCGGGGAGCTCGCCTTCCCCTGGGAGCTGGGCTTGCCCGGGGCGGCGGCGGGGGTGCCCCGCGCTGGCGAGGCGACCGCGGACACGCCCGGGATCGCGGCCAGGGCGGCCTCCCCGGCGGGGGGCGCGCTCGCCCGGGGGGCGGTGGTGGCCGGGGCGTTCCTGGTCGGGGCGCTCGTGGCCGGCAGGCCAGGGATGTCCGCCCGGCCGGCCGGGGCCGAGGTGCCCGGCCGGCCGGCTACCTTTGCGGCCGCGGGCACGCGGGCGGGCTTGGATGCGGCCTTCGGCGTCGGCGCGGCCTGCTGCGTCGACGTTGCGCTGGCGGGGGGATTGCTGGCCGGGGGAGTGCTGGGCGCTGAGCTCGCCGGGGGAAGGCCGGGGATATCGGCGGCGGCCTGGACGGAGCCGCGCGCAGGGGCGGCCGCCCGCGCAGGCGCCGGCTTGGGCGGGGCCGGAGCCGGAGCCG
>JAICUO010000353.1 GCA_025935815.1 Streptosporangiaceae bacterium | reverse complement strand
GTGGGAGTGCTCGCTGTTCGAGGAGCACGGCTTCCGTGACATCAAGATCTCGGTCAAGCACCATAACCCGGTCGTGATGATCCAGGCGTACCGGCTGCTGGCCGCCCGCTGCGACTACCCGCTGCACCTGGGCGTCACCGAGGCCGGCCCGGCGTTCCAGGGCACGATCAAGTCGGCGACGGCCTTCGGCGCGCTCTTGTCGCAGGGCATCGGCGACACCATCCGCGTCTCGCTGTCGGCCCCGCCGGTCGAGGAGGTCAAGGTCGGCATCGGGATCCTGGAGTCGATGGGCATGCGCCAGCGCGGCCTGGAGATCGTCTCCTGCCCCTCGTGCGGCCGCGCGCAGGTCGACGTGTACAAGCTGGCCGAGGAGGTCACCGCCGGGCTGACCGGCATGGACGTGCCGCTGCGGGTCGCGGTGATGGGCTGCGTGGTGAACGGCCCCGGCGAGGCGCGGGAGGCCGACCTCGGCGTTGCCTCCGGTAACGGCAAGGGCCAGATCTTCGTGAAGGGCAAGGTCATCGCGACCGTGCCGGAGTCCAAGATCGTGGAGACGCTGATCGAAGAGGCGATGAAGCTGGCCGAGGCGGAGGCCGGCGAGGGCGAGGCCGAGTCCGGCCAGCCAATCGTCACCGTCTCCTAGGAAGCCCCTTTTCACGAGCGAGCCCCGCGTGGTCTGGATCCGCGCGGGGCTCGCTTTCCTGCCCTGTGCCCTGACGACTCTCGAGGGGCCGTCAAGGCGCCTAAGACGAGGATCTCGCCGATCTTCTCGCTCGCCGCGGCCCGCGCCTGATCGGGCAGCAGCTCGTCGGTGATCAGCACGTTCACGTCATCCAGCGAGGCGAACGAGGCGAGGCTGACCACGCCCCACTTCGTGTGGTCGGCTAGGACCACGACGCGCCGGGCCAGCTTGATGAACGTCCGGTTGGTCTCCGCCTCCGCCAGGTTCGGCGTGGTGAGCCCGGCCTCGGGGTCGATCCCGTTGCAGCCGAGGAACAGCGTGTCGAAGTGGAGCGACTTGATGGTCAAGTCGGCTACCGGTCCGACCAGCGCGTCCGACGGCGTGCGCATCCCCCCAGTCAAGACGATCGCGGGGCCGTCGGCTCCGCGCGTCCCGCTGAACAGGTTGGCGACCCGTAGCGAGTTGGTGACTATCGTCAGGCCCGGAACGTCGATCAGGCACTGGGCCAGCGCGAACGTCGTGGTGCCTGCGGTGATCGCGATCGCGGTGCCGGGCCGGACCAGGCCTGCCGCCGAGTGCGCGATGGATGCCTTCTCCGGGCGCTCCAGGACGAGTTTGTCCTCGAAGCCAGGTTCATGGGCGGTCGTGGGCGTTCCCGGCAGCACCGCGCCGCCGTGCACCTTCTCGACGAGTCCGTCCCTGGCGAGTACCTCCAGGTCCCGGCGGATCGTCATGTCCGATACGCCGAGCTGCTGGGTGAGGTCGCTTACTCTCGCGCTGCCGTCACTCCTGACGGCTTGCAAGATGAGCGACTGTCGGTGTCTCGCAAGCACTTCACTACCCCCTCAATAGTGTCCGAACAGTTTTAAGTGAGACGCATGACCGGGTTGTTCGGTTCCGGCGACCGGTGTCGGAAATCGCCGATGAGTGCCGGACTCGCGTCGGTTCGGCCTTGCCCAAGTTGTGCGGAGCATGCGGCAAGATGGGTGACATGTCAACGCCTCGCCGCCGCGCCGTGCCCGTCCTGGTGCTCGCGCTCACGATGGCGGTTCCCGTGGTCACGGCGTGTACCAGTGCGGGTAGCGCCAAAAGCGGCTCCGCCGGAGGTTCCGCCGCAGGTAGCGGCGCCGGCGGCGACTCCGCAAGCCCCTCCGGCGGTGCCTCCGCCAATGGCTCGGCCAGCGCTAGCGGCCCGATCGTCCCCACCGCGAGCAGCCTGCGGTGGAGCGACTGCACCGGGCAGTACCGGGGGATGGAGTGCGCCAGCCTGCGGGTGCCGTTGGATTACGCGAAACCTGGCGGCCGCAGCATCAGCATCGCGCTGACCATGGTCCCGGCGACCGCGCCGAAGAGCGAGCAGCAGGGCGTCATGCTGGTCAACCCCGGTGGCCCGGGCGGCCCGGGCCGGGGCATGGCATCGTGGGTCGCGCAGGGCATCGACCCCGGCGTCGCCGCGAAATACGACATCGTGGGCTTCGACCCGCGTGGCGTAGGCGGGTCGAATCCATCGCTGAGTTGCGACCCGAATTTCTTCGCGGGCGCGCGGCCTGACTACATTCCCACCAGCGCCGCCGAAGAGCAGCAGATGATCACCCGGGCCAAGGACTACGCGGCCGGCTGCCAGCAGCGTTATGGCTGGTTGCTGCCGTTCATGCGCACCACCGACGCCGCCCGCGACCTGGACTCGATCCGCGCCGCCTTCGGCGTTTCGAAGATCACCTACTACGCCTTCTCCTACGGCACCTACCTCGGTCAGGTGTACGGCACGCTGTTCCCCGGGCACGTCCGGCGGATGGTGCTCGACAGCACGGTCGACCCGACGGGCGTCTGGTATGCCGACAACATCGCCCAGGACTACGCTTTCCAGGGCCGGATGAACGCGTTCTTCGCCTGGACGGCGAAGTACGACGCCGCCTACAACCTCGGCGCCACCCCCGACGCGGTCCGCGGCGCGTGGTACAAGGCGCGCGGCATGCTGGAGACCAGTCCCGTCGACATCTCCGGCCAGCCGCAGATCGGGCCGGATGAGTTCGACGACACCTTCCTGCAGGGCGGCTACGGGAACTGGCTGTGGCCGACCCTGGCCCGGGCGCTGTCGGACTACCTGCGCGGCGGCGACACCAGTGCCCTGGTCAGCGCTTACCAGGCCAATGGGGTGCAGGTCGAGAATGAGTTCGCCGTCTACAACGCGGTGCAGTGCGCCGACGTGAACTGGCCGCGGAACTGGTCCAAGTGGCAGGCCGACACCGAGAAGGTGTACAAGACGGCCCCGTTCGAGGCGTGGGACAACGCCTGGTTCAACGCGGCCTGCGCGTTCTGGCCCGTCACCGGCCCTTCCGCGCCGATGCAGATCAAGGGCGATGGCCTGCCCGGCATCTTGATGCTGCAGGGCACGCTGGACGCCGCCACCCCGTACGCGGGCGCGCAGAACGCGCACAAGGCACTGCCCAGTGCCCACATGGTGGTTGTCCAGGGCGGCGGCAATCACGGCCAGTCCCTGGCCGATCCGCCCAACGAGTGCGTGCAGCGCTACCTCAACGACTACCTGGGCGATGGCACCCTTCCGTCGGCCTCGGGCCCGGTAAACGCCACCTGTCCAGTAACCGCTGACCCCACCCCCGGCGGGTGAACGTATTAGGCTGGCAATATGTTGCGCGTTAGGCCGCGGTCGGAGTCGCCCCGGCTCCTCGATGATCGTGATCGCGCGGCGGTGCTCGCCCTCTGCGACACGGACCCGGTGGGGAACGTGTTCGTGGCTTCCCGCGTGCGGGCACTAGGCTTGGACCCGGGCCGCCTCGGCGCCCAGGTGTGGGGCTACGAGCAGGGCGGGCAGCTTGTCTCGGCGTGCTATTCCGGGGCCAACCTGGTGCCCGTTGAGGCGAAGGCGCCGCTGGAGATCGCGGCGTTCGCCGACCGCGCGATCCGCCAGGGGCGCCGCTGCTCCTCGGTCGTCGGGCAGGCGGACACGGTAACCCAGTTGTGGCAGCACCTGCGCCCGTACTGGGGGCCTGCCCGGGAGATCCGCCCGGTGCAGCCGCTGATGGCCATCTCTGGCCCGCCGCTGGTCGAGCCGGACGAGAACGTCCGCCGGGTGCGCACCGATGAGATCGATATCCTCATGCCGGCCAGCATCGCGATGTTCACCGAGGAAGTCGGCGTGTCCCCGCTCGCCGGCGACGGCGGCGCCGCCTACCGGGCGCGCGTCACCGAACTGGTCAGGTCCGGGCGCGCCTTCGCGCGGATCGAGGAGGGCCGGGTGATCTTCAAGGCCGAGGTGGGCGCCGCGACCCCCCAGGCCTGCCAGGTCCAGGGAGTGTGGGTCCGGCCCGAGTACCGCGGGCAGGGCGTGGCCGCGCCGGGCATGGCCGCGGTGGTCAACCACTCCCAGGCGACGATCGCCCCGATCGTGTCGCTGTACGTCAACGACTTCAACCGCCCCGCCCGCGCCGCTTACCTCAGGGCCGGCTTCCAAGAGGTCGGCCGCTTCATGTCGGTCCTCTTCTAGCGGCTGGGGCCGGTCACCCCGCCTAATCCCGGTCGCGGACCCGGCGGAGGGTTTCCAGGACCGGGTCGTACGCCTCGGTGAGCACCGCCAGCTGCTCTGGCGGGATCTGGTCGATGAAGTGCCGCCGCACGCTCTCCACGTGATACGGAGCGACTCGCTCGATAACGGCCAGGCCCCGCGGGGTGATGACCGCGAAAGTTCCCCGCTTGTCCCCATCGCAGGCGTCGCGATGTACCAGGCCGCGCGCTTCCATGCGAGTGATTTGATGTGACAATCTGCTGCGCGACTGCGCTGTGAGGTCGGCTAGCTCGGTCATCCGCAGCCGGTGGTGAGGGGATTCCGAGAGCTCGACGAGGATCTCGTAGTCGTTGGTAGTCAGGCCAAATGGATGCAGGTCACGGTCAAGCTGGCGCATGAGCATCTTGGCGAGGCGAATGTAGGAGCGCCACGCTGTCTGCTCGTCGGAGGTGAGCCAGCGGGGATCAGCGGCGGCGCGAGTATCGCCTGCGGCCTGGGGCTCGGTGGGCATGATTGAGAATTTACCCGCAGCGGGCTGGTATGCCGACTTGCGCGGGGTGAGATGCGGCGGGCGCTGGCGCGAGAGGGCAGTACCCGCAGGTGATCGCGTAACGAATCAAGCCTTTCGCCGCCGAGGTGGCGGCGGGCTGCATACCCTGCGAACCTATGGCCCTAACGCATCCGCTGGCCGGAGCCGGGACCAAGGCGGCGGCGAGCCGGCTCGACTGGCTGGACGCGATGCGCGGGTTCGCCGCGCTCTGCGTGGTGTTCGACCATGTCTCCTACCACGTGTTGCTCCCGGTGCGGCACGTCCTGTCCCACCACCTGGATCTCGGCCAGTACGGCGTGTACGTGTTCTTCCTGGTGAGCGGGTACATTATCCCGGCTTCGCTGGAGCGCAGGGGCAGCGTGCGGGGGTTCTGGGTCGGCCGGGCGTTCCGGCTGTACCCGCCCTACCTCCTGGCGCTGGCGATCTCCCTCGTGGGCTTCGCGTTCGGCGTCGTCAGCATGGCCGGCGCGAACCGCCACTGGCTGATCGCGGGGCTGTCCTGGCTGCTCATGATGCCGAACATGATGGCGGGCGCCAACATCCCGAACGTCACGTGGACCCTCTCCTACGAGATGGTCTTCTACCTGCTGGTGGCCGCGCTGTACAGCCTGCGAGCGCACCGCCAGAGCGGCGGGTACGCGCTGGCCTGCGGGATCGCGGCGGTCGCCCTCGGCGGCGTGCTGCCGATGAACGCGCTGTCCCACGGGGCGGTCAACGCCCTGCGCACGAACATCGTCGCGGACGCCGTGATCGTGGGCGGAGTCATCCTTGCCTTGCGCGGCAAGCAGTCTGGCGGCGGGCGGCACGCTAAGGGCGGCCCTGGGCTGCTCGCGATCGGCGGCGGCTGCGCGGCCGCGCTGGCCGGCCTCACGCTCCTCACCTTCAACCAGTTCTACCCCTACCCGTGGACCGGGTACACGATCCTCGCGTTCATGTTCACCGGCACGCTGATCTACCGCGCCGAGCAGGGCGACATCGGTCGCGCCAGGGCCGCCGTCATCGCGGTCGCCGTGCTGGGGCTGACGCTCGCGGCGGGCCTGGCGGACGGGCGCCAGTCGCACGCGTGGTGGGCCGCCGACTGGCCTCGGTGGCGAGACCAGTGGATCACCTCACTGGTCGGAGCGGCGCTGACCTTCGGCCTCGGGATGCTGGCGCGCCGCCGCCGCATCCCTCGCGTCCTGCCGTGGCTCGGCGTGATCAGCTACTCGGTGTACCTGTTCCACCCCCTCGTCCTGAGCGGCTTCGAGGCGGCGGGGCTGTTCGGGAAGCACTCGCTCGCCGGTCAGGTCGGGCTGCTCGCCGCGTTCGTCGTGGCCGTCATCGGGGTGAGCGTGGCGAGCTACTACCTCCTGGAAAGGCCCATGCAGAAACTCGGCCGCCGCCTCGCCAAGCGCTGGGATGACCAGCGGGCAAAGCCGCCCGCGCCCGTGACGGCTGCCGCGCCCGTGACGGCTGCCGCGCCCGCCGCGCCCACCGCGATGCGGGCATGAACGCGGCGGCCCTGCTTGGCGGCGGGTGCGTGGGTAGAGTGACACGCGTATGTCTGCGATAACGGCCGGGGGCGATCTCTCGGAGAGCCGCGGGCCGCGGCGCGAAGGGAGTCGGCTGGCCTGGCTGGATGCGCTGCGCGGCCTGGCGGCGCTGGCTGTCGTGTTCGACCACGGGAGCACGCTGGTGGTGACGTCCACCCACTCGTTCCTGTACCAGTGGTTCAACTTCGGGCAATACGGCGTCTTCGTGTTCTTCCTGGTCAGCGGGTACATCATCCCGGCCTCGCTGGAGCGCAAGGGATCGGTCCGGGGTTTTTGGGTCAGCCGGGGATTCCGCCTTTACCCGCTGTACGCGCTGGCGATCATCGCGGCCGTGGCCGCGTACGCGCTCGGCTACGGCACGCTGCGCGGCGCGCAGCACCACCCGTTCCAGTCCGCGGCAGCCGACCTGCTCATGCTCCCGAACGTGCTCGGCGGCCCCAACGTGCCCAACGTCACCTGGACCTTGTCCTACGAGATGGTGTTCTACCTGCTGCTGGCGGCCTTGTTCACCGTGCGGGCGCATCGCGCCAGCGGCGGCTACGCACTCGCCTGCGGCATCGTGGTCGCCGCGATCGGCGGGATCTTGCCGATGGGAGCGCTCAATGCCGGCATCGGCCCGCTTGGCCCCAGGTACGTCCCGGTCATCGCGGACGCGCTGATCCTGGCGGGGATCGGGCTGGCGATCTCCGGCCGCGCCGTACGTGCCGGATCATGGCTAGCGACGGTGGTCGGGCTGCTGCTCCTGACGATCAACCAGGACAACTACCCGCTGCCATGGAGCGGGTACACCATCTTGGCGTTCATGTTCACCGGCACGCTGATCTACCGCGCGGAGTCGGGGCAGGTCGCCCGCTGGAAGGCCGCCGTCATCGCGGTCGTCGTGCTCGCGATGACCGTCGGCGGCGGCCTGTGGCACGGGGCGCAGCACCCGGACCTGGGCACCTCCGGCGCCCAGTGGCAATGGCAGTGGATGACATCGCTGGTCGGCGCCGCGCTCACGTTCGGCGTCGGGCTGTTGCTGCGCGAGCGACGCGTCCCGCGGGTCCTGGCCTGGCTGGGCATGATCAGCTACTCGGTGTACCTGCTGCACCCCCTTATCCTCGACGCCTTCCGGGACGTGCCCACGCTGCACCACGCCAGCAAGGGGCTGGTCGTGCAGCTGCCCTTGGCGGCCGGGCTGATCGCCGTGATCATCGCCAGTAGCGGCGTGACCTATTACCTGGTCGAGAAGCCGATGCAGCGGCTGGGCCACAAGATCGCCAAGCGCTGGGACCGGCCTCAGACGCGCTCTGGCTCCGGCTCGGTGGCCGCCTCCGGGGACGGCGACGCCGCCGGCACCAGGGCCGTCGGCGCGCAGGCGGCCCGCAGTGCCTCCATCAGCAAGACGGTGGCGGGCGGGTCCGGCGGCTCGCCGTAGCGGACGGCGACCACCCGGCGGAGGCTGCCCCGCAACCGGATCGCCCGGATATCGGGGTTCCGCGCCGCGCGCAGCGCCAGGCTCGGCAATAGCGCAACGCCGAGGCCCGCCGAAACCAGCGCCTGGACGGCGACGAAGTCGTCGGTGGTGAAGGAGATCCTGGGCGTGTATCCCGCCGCCGCGCCCTGCTGGAGCAGGTGCTCGCGGCACCGGTCGCACCCCGCGATCCACCGGTGCTCGGCGAACTTGGCCAGGTCATCGGGCCATATCTCAGTAACGGCGGGTGCGATCTCCGGCTCGCCCGGCCCTGGCTGCTTGGCTGGCAGGATCAGGTTGACTGTCTCGTCGAGCATTACCTGCTCCCGCAGGCCTTCCTCCGCCGACCCGTGCCCGGCCTCCGCCGCGTGGCCCGCCGCCGCGGAGTGCGCGGAGTGCCCGGCCTCCGGCTCGTGCCGGAAGATCAGCGCCACGTCCACGTAGCCGGCCTTCAGCATCCGCACCGCCTCTGGCGGCTCGGCCTCGGTGAGCCGCAGGTCAACGCTGGGGTGCTCGGCGTGCAGCATGGCGGCCGCGCTCG
>JAICUO010000218.1 GCA_025935815.1 Streptosporangiaceae bacterium | reverse complement strand
GGTGGTGCGCCGGGCGCGGGGCGCGGCCTGGGAGCGCGCGGCGGCCCTGCCGGGCATCACGGTGACGCACCGGACCGCCGAGGTCCGCGCCTTCCCGCCGGTCCCGACCGGTGACTGGCCGCCGGACCTGGCCAGGCTGCAGGTCGCCGGCACTGACTTCACCGACCCGGAGCCGCCACGGCCGCCGTCGCCTGGCATCCCGGTCTTGTGGATCACCCCGGAGATCGTGATGACCGCCGGGAAGGCCATGGCCCAGGCCGGGCACGCCGCGCAGCTGGCTTGGTGGAAGCTGTCACCAGCGGCTCGTTGCGAGTGGCAGAAGAACGACTTTGACCTTGCCGTGCGCACGGCCAGGCCCCGCCAGTGGGCAAAGCTGCTGGTCAGCGGGCTTCCCCTCGTCCAGGATGGCGGGTTCACGGAGGTGGCGCCCGGATCGAGGACCGTTGTCGCGGATCTGCCCGCGCTTCACCGCGAAGCCCCGCGCCGCTGATCCTAAATGTTGAAAAGTGCATATAGAAGTTCTTTCACCTGACATGCGGCCAAGTTGGCTTGCAGGCCACTAGGATTTTCAGTCACAGCAGGTACGGCGGTTGGAGGTGCGATAGCCGACATGCCAGCGCACCGCACGTACGCGCGTCAGCACAGAACGCTGAATTTGCTTTACACATGTGGGCGCACTAGTCACAACGGTGTGGGCGCGCCAATCCGAGATGCCAGTACGGAAGAGGTTTGGCGATCGTGGGTGCCCAGCGCGCCGCCGCTCCAGTGCTATCGGGGGTAGTTCCCCCGCTCGCGGACAGCTACTTCCCGCGCGTTGAGACGGGATTCGGCCTGGTTGACGTGCTGCGGCCGGGTGAGACCATCGTGCTCGCCAATGCTGAGGACAGCGACGTACCCGGCGTCGGCAAGACGCAGCTCGCGGTCGGGTTCGCCCACGCCGTATGGAACAACCGCGCGGTGGACCTGCTCGTCTGGGTGCCCGCCGCCAGCCGCGAGTCGATCGTGGCGTCGTTCGCCACGGCGGCCGGCGAGCTCGACGCCGACCATCCGGGCGAGGTCGCCGACGTCGCCGCCAAGCGGTTCCTGGACTGGCTGAGCCGGACTCGCCGCCGGTGGGCGCTGATCCTCGATGACGTGACGTCGGCCGCCGATCTGGAGGGGCTGTGGCCGCGCGGCGCTTCCGGCCAGGTCGTGGTGACCACCCGGCTGCCGCAAAGGGAGCTCGCCAGCCCGGACCGCAAGATCCTCGGCGTCGGCGGGTTCAGCAGGCGCGAGGGGCTGGGCTACCTCAATTCCCGGCTCACCGGGTACCCCGACCAGCGGATCGAGTCGCTGGACCTCGCCGAGGACGTCGGCGGGCTGCCGATCAGCCTCGACCAGGCGGCCGCGGTGATCATGGAAAGCGACAGCACGGCCCGGGAGTACCGCGCGCGGTACACCGAACGGCACCGGTCCACGGCGGGGTCGCTCATCGACGGGTGCCCGTCGTCCATGCTGGCCACCTGGTCGATCGCGGTGGAGCGGGCGCACCAGCTCGCCCCCGCGGGCCTGGCCTGGCCGGCGCTGTCGTTCGCGGCCATGCTCGCCACCAACGGGATCCCGGCGGCGGTGCTGACCTCCCCGGCGGCTTGCGCCTACATCACGGGCCGGCCGTCCGAAGCTGACGGCACCGACCAGACCCTGATCCGGTCCGCCTACGCCAACCTGGCCCGGCTCGGCCTGGTCAGCCTGGACAAGGCCAGCGGGGTGCGCACCGTGTGGCTGCACCCCGCCGTGCGGGCGGCCGTGCGCGCCTACCTGCCGCGCGGCGACGTCGAGCAGGTGGTGGCGGCGGCGGCCGCGGCGCTGGTTGAGGCGTGGCCGGAGCCGGGAAGCGGCTCCGGGGCGGGCACGCTCGCCGCGCAGCTGGAGCAGGCGCTGCGGGACTGCGCGACAAGCCTGCGGACGTTCGCCGGCGACCTGCTGTGGAAGCCGGACGCCCACCCGCTGCTGCTGCGGACGGGCATGTCGATCGAGGAGAGCCTGCTGGCCAACTCGGCCATCGACTACTGGCAGTCCATCGCGTCGACGTGCGCGCACCTGCTCGGGCCGGGGCACGCGCAGTCGGTGCAGGCTCGCGATCGCCTCGCTGCCGCGTTCGAGTCGGCCGGCCAGATGGCCGACGCGATGTCCGTCTTCGAGGCGGCACTGACTGACCGGGAGCGTAACCTCGGGGCTGATCACCCGGAGACGCTGACCGCGCGGGTGAACCTGGCGCACTCCTATGAGGCCGCCGGCCTGACGGCGCAGGCGATCGCGATATATGAGCAGACGCTGGCCGAGTGCGAGCGGCTGCTGGGCAGCGGGCACCGGGACACCATGGCCGTGCGCGCCAGCCTGGCCGCGGCCTACCAGGCGGCCGGGCGGCGCACCGACGCGATCCGGCTGTATGAGCGGACGCTCGCGGAGTCGGAGCGGGCGCTGGGCGCAACCCACCGTGACACCATGACCGCGCGGTCCAGCCTGGCGGCGGCGTACCAGGCGTCCGGGCAGACGCGGGAGGCGGTCAACGCCTACCAGCGGGTGCTGGCCGACCGCGAGCGGGCGTCAGGGCCTGACCATGCCGAGTCGATCGCCGCCCGGAGCCTGCTCGCCAACGCCTACCGGCTGGCCGGGAAGCTGAAGGACGCCGTCTCGCAGTACGAGCGCGTCCTGGCCGACCGGGAGCGGACCTCGGGCGCGGATAGCCCCGACACGATCACGGCGCGGGGCAACCTGGCCTTCGCCTACCGCAACGCCGGCAAGCTGAAGGAGGCCATCCCGCAGTACGAGCGGGTGCTGGCCGACCGGGAGCGGGTGCTGGGACCTGACCATCGGGACACCATGACCGCCCGGGCCAACCTGGCCAACGCCTATCAGGTCGCGCGCCGGTTCAACGAGGCGATCCCGGCCTACGAGCGGGCGCTCGCCGACAGCGAGCGGATGCTCGGCGCCGGCGACGTGGACACGCTGACGACCCGGTGCAACCTCGCCACCGCCTTGTATGAGTCGGGGCGGATGAACGACATGGTCCGGGTGCTGCGCCGGGCGCTGGCCGACTGCGAACAGTACCTCGGCCCCGAGCACCAGATGACCGTCATGGTCCGGGAGAATCTGGAATCGGTTACCGCGAACTGACCTGACTGGCGTTCACTGGCGTAGGGGCGGGCGAGCCTTGGTGTGTTAGGGCGGGGCCCATGAGCAGAGCGGGAAGCAAAGTGATGGCGACGAAGATCTTTGACTACATCATCGTGGGCGGCGGCTCGGCCGGCTGCGCGCTGGCGAACCGGCTGTCGGCCGACCCCACGACGCGGGTCCTCGTGCTGGAGGCGGGCCGTCCCGACTACGTCTGGGACCCGTTCATCCACATGCCGGCCGCGCTCACCTTCCCGATCGGGAGCCGGTTCTACGACTGGAAGTATGAGTCCGAGCCCGAGCCGCACCTGAACGGCCGGCGCGTCTACCACGCCCGCGGCAAGGTCCTCGGCGGGTCCAGCAGCATCAACGGCATGATCTTCCAGCGCGGCAATCAGCTGGACTACGAGCGGTGGGCAGCCGACCCGGGGATGGAGACCTGGGATTACGCGCACTGCCTGCCGTACTTCAAGCGCATGGAGAACTGCCTGGCCGCGCCGGGCACGCCGTCGGAGAAGTTCCGCGGCGAGGACGGGCCGCTGATCCTGGAGCGCGGCCCGGCCACCAGCCCGCTGTTCGAGGCGTGGTTCGAGGCTTGCCGGCAGGCCGGGTACCACATCACCGACGACGTCAACGGCTACCGGCAGGAGGGCTTCGCCGCCTTCGACCGCAACATTCACAACGGGCGGCGGCTGTCGGCCGCGCGGGCGTACCTGCACCCCGTCATGGACCGCCCGAACCTCCAGGTTGAGACGCGTACGCAGGTCAGCCGGGTGCTGTTTCGCGGCACGCGCGCCAGCGGGGTGGAGTTCACGGTGGACAGCGGGGCGGCCCGGGTGGCGCAGGCCGGGGAGGTCATCGTTTGCGCGGGGGCGTTCGGCTCGCCGCAGCTGCTGCAGCTGTCTGGCGTCGGGAACGCCTCCGACCTGTCCGCGCTGGGCATCGACGTGGTGGCCGACCTTCCCGGCGTCGGGGAGAACCTGCAGGATCACCTCGAGGTGTACGTGCAGTACGGCTCCAAGCTCCCGGTCTCGGTGGCGCCCGCGCTGAAGTGGCGCAACCGGCCGATGGTGGGCGCGAAATGGCTGTTCCTGCGCTCGGGCCCGGGGGCGACGAACCACTTCGAGGCCGGCGGCTTCGCCCGGTCCAATGACAAGGTCGCCTACCCGAACCTGATGTTCCACTTCCTGCCGATCGCGATCCGCTATGACGGTTCCGCGCCGGCAGGCGGGCATGGCTACCAGGTGCACATCGGGCCGATGTACTCCGACTCGCGGGGCACCGTGAAGATCACCTCGCGTGACCCGTCGGTGCACCCGGCGCTGCGGTTCAACTACCTGTCGACGCCGACCGACCGGCAGGAGTGGAGCGAGGCGATCGCGATCGCGCGGAAGATCCTCAGCCAGCCGGCGTTCGATGACTTCAACGCGGGCGAGTTGTCGCCCGGCCCTTCGGTGTCGACTGAGCAAGAGGTGCTCGACTGGGTGGCGCGCGACGCCGAGACCGCCTTGCACCCGTCCTGCACGTGCGCGATGGGCACCGGGCCGATGTCGGTCACCGACCCGCTGTCCCTGCGGGTCCATGGGGTGGACGGCCTGCGCGTGGTCGACGCCTCGGTCATGCCGTACGTGACCAACGGGAACATATACGCGCCGGTCATGATGACCGCCGAGAAGGCGGCCGACCTCATCGCGGGCAACACGCCGCTGGCACCCGAGCCGATCCCGTTCTACCGGCACGCCGCGAGCTGAAGTGCAGCTGAACGGGTTTGGGACAGCAGCCCACATGATGGAACCAATGGCCAGTTTCGCCGCGATTGCCTAGACACGGTGCGTGCGATTTCCCCATGATCAGAGCATCGCGTCCCCTGCCATTTAGCCATGCCGAGGAGCAGTCTTTTCATGACCGTGCCCGCTGACGATCCGCTTCCCGAGGCGGTGGGACTCGTCCGGGGAGCGACCGGGAAGGGGCTGCCGCTGCGGCTGCTCGGCGGCCTCGGAGTGCGCGTGCTGTGCCCGGGCTTCCCGCCGCGGCTGCGGCCCGGTCAGGACATGGACTTGGCCTGCACCAGCAAGGGCCGCCGCGAGGTCGCGGCGTACCTGGAGGCCAGCGGCTGCACTCCTGATCGCAGGTTCAACAACCTCAACGGGGACCAGCAGATGTACTTCACCGCCCCATCCGGGCGGCCCGTTGACGTCATGGTCGACCGGCTCGTCATGTGCCACACGCTGGACCTGCGGCCCTCGTTCCGCAACTCCTCGCTCACTCTCGACCCCGCCGACCTGCTGCTGTCCAAGCTGCAGATCGTGGAGTTGAACGCCAAGGACCTGCACGACATCGCGCACCTGCTGTCCGGCGTGCCGGTCAGTGCTGGCGGCAAGGGCAGCGGTGCTGGCGGCAAGGGCAGCAGTGCGGGCGGCATGGCCGGGGGCAACGGGGCGGTCATCGACGCTAACCGGTTCGGTGAGGTGCTCGCCGGAGACTGGGGCTGGTGGCGAACCTCGACGGGGAACCTCGCGATGCTGCCGAAGCTGCTCGCCGGCAACCCCGCGCTCCCGCCGCCGGGCGCGCGGTTCGACCCGCTGGCGCAGGCGGCGCGGCTGCTCGAGATCGCCAACGACGTGCCGAAGACATTGAAGTGGAAGACGCGAGCACGCGTCGGTGACCGGGTCAAATGGTATGAACTGCCCGAAGAGGTAGCGCACTGAACCCGCGTCCCCGTTCCGCCCGCGTGCCTGAATCCCCCGCGCGCCGCAAGCTCGCGCGCCTGAGAAAGCAGTGACCTGATGAAGATCTTCTTCGCGACCGATATCCACGGGTCTGAGATCTGCTGGAAGAAGTTCCTTAATGCCGCCGCCTTCTACAAGGCCGACATGGTCGTGCTCGGCGGCGACGTGACCGGCAAGGCGATGGTCCCGATCATCGCCTTCCCCGGCTACTGGGAGACCAAGATCCGGGGCGAGCTGATCCGCGTGGAGACGCGCGAGGACCTCCTCGCGGTCGAGCAGCGGATACGCGACCGGGGCTTCTACCCGATGGTCATCACCCCGGATGAGTACAACGTCATCGCCGGGTCGGAGGAGGCGAAGGACCTGCGGTTCGAGAGCGAGATGCTCCGCTCGCTGGACCGGTGGCTCAACATGGCCGATGACAAGCTCGGCCACCGCGGTGATGTCCCGTGCATCCTCAATGGCGGGAACGACGACATCTTCGACATCGACCCGGTCATCGAGGCCTCCCCGTCCGTCACCTTCGCCGAGGGCAAGGTCCTCGACCTCGGCGGCGTCTACATGGCCTCGATGGGCTGGACCAACCCGACCCCGTGGGACACCCACCGCGAGGCGCCCGAGGCTGATCTCACCCGCAAGATCGACGCCGCCGTCGCCAGCGTGCCCGACCTGAGCCGGACAATCTTCAACTTCCACGCCCCGCCGTTCGGTACGGGGCTGGACGAGGCGCCGGCCCTGGACGCTACCCTGCGGCCCACGCACGGCGGGGCGGTCATGAAGCCAGTCGGCTCGACCGCGGTGCGTGCGGCGATCAGCAAGTACCAGCCGCTGGTCTCGCTGCACGGCCACATCCACGAGAGCAAGGGCGTTGCCAAGCTCGGCCGGTCCCTGGCGGTAAACCCTGGCAGTTCCTATAGCGACGGCGTGCTGCAGGCCGCTCTCATCGACCTGGACGGCAAAAAGGGCAGGGTCAAGTATGTCCTCGTTAACGGCTGACTGTTAGTGTGCTGCCCGGGATAGCCGGTTAATCACTGTTACACCGGTTATCACCTACCCGCGAGGGGCACCCTGCCGGGTCCTCGGTGCGTGAGAGCACCAGGAGCCCAGGTTCGTTCAGGGTGATGCATTTTCAAAGTAACCCAACATGGAGGGTCTCCTATGGCCGTTGGTTCCATCGGTGACGAGAGACCGGAGCTCTTCCTCCGGAAGGCGACGGGCCTCGTCCGCGGCTGGTCAGTCCGCGACTCGCTTATCTACGCATGCCTGTCCACGAACGTCATCACGCTGGGCCTCGTCGAGTTCGCCTTCCAGGGCTTCATCCCTAGCGGCCAGCTGCTGACCGCGGTGCTCGTTTCCGGCGTGTGGGTGTCGTTCCTGGTCATCGCCTACGCCGGGCTCGTCGTGACGATCCCGAGGGCGGGCGGTGACTACGTCTGGCAGAGCCGCATCCTGGGCAGCGGCATCGGCTTCGTGCTGGCCGCGACCGGCTGGTGGTTCATCCTGTGGCTGTGGGCGCCCATCTACGGCGCGGTCTTGTCCGAGGAGTTCTTCCAGCCGCTGTGGGCCACGTTCAACAACGCCTCCGGCGCGGCCTGGTTCGGCACCCCGACCGGCGGCTTCGTCGTCACCCTCATCACGGTCGGGTTCGCCGGCCTGCTGGTGTCGCTGGGCATGTCCGGCTACGCCAAGGTGCAGAAGTGGTGCTTCTACGGCGGCCTGATCGGGCTGGCGATCATCGTCGTCTTGCTGCTGATCAACGGCAAGCAGGACTTCGTCAACGCGTTCAACCGGGAGAGCTCCAAGCTGTTCGGGATCAGCAACGGCTACGCGGGCACGCTGACGGACGCGGCCAACCCGAAGGGTGCCGCTTATACCCCGCCGTCGTTCGGCGTCAGCGGCATGTTCGGCCAGTCGATGCTGCTGGTCCCGATGCTGATGTTCTACCTGCTGTGGCCGAACTGGGGCACCACGCTGTACGGCGAGGTGCGCGGCGCGAGCGACTTCAAGCGGGTGTTCAGCGGCATGTTCTTCGGCCTGTGGACCACCGTGCTGCTGTCAGTGGTCCTGCTGGGGCTGTTCGCCAAGACGTTCGGGTTCGACTTCTACCAGAGCGCCAACATAATCTGGGCGGACGGCGCGTACGTGCCGGCCTCGACGATCACGCACGCGCTGCCAGTCTTCCCGTACCCGGTGATGCTGGCCGGCTGGCTGGTGAACAACACGGCCTTCCAGGTCGCCTTGATCCTGCTGATGAGCCTGTGGTTCTTCGGATGGGTGGGGACGCTGTTCCTGTCCTCGACCCGCGTCATCTTCGCCGCGGCATTCGACCGGATCCTCCCCGACGGCGCCGCCGCGGTGTCGGAGAAGCGCCGGGTGCCGGTGTGGTCGCTGGTGCTGATGCTGCTGCCAGCCATCGGGCTGTCAGCGCTGTATTGGTACAACTCCTCGTTCCACACGTACACGCTGGACGCGACCCTGGTCATCGCGGTGACCTACCTCGGCAGCGCGATCGCCGTCGTGGTCTTGCCGTTCGCCAAGCCGGACCTGTGGCGGGCCTCGCCGGCCTCGCGGCTGAAGCTGCTCGGGGTCCCGGTCGTGCCCGCCGCCGGCGTGGTGACGATCGCGCTCCTCGGGTTCAACCTGTACGAGTGGCTGCACAACAGCGCGTACGGCATCAACAACAGGAATTCCCTGTACTACATGGCGGGGATGTACGTGCTGGCGATCGTGATCTACGTGGCCGCGCGGGTCATCCGCAACCGCCAGGGCATCGACTTGTCGCTCATCAACAAGGAGATCCCGGTCGAGTAACCGCCATCCTCAGGTAGCGGCCGGGAGCGCTTGATCCCGGCCGCGCCGGGCGGTGCAGCGCCTGCGGCCCCGGACAGCGACGTCCGGGGCCGCTGACGTTGCCAAGGGCTTAGGCGGCGCGGCGCAAGACGAGGATCAGCCGCCATGCCTCGGGGTCGTCGACCTTGGTCGTGGCGTCGAAGTCCCCGTAGGTGGCGGCGATGGTGAAGCCGCCCGATGATGCTGCGCCCAGCCTGATCGCCGCGGTGACCTCGGTCGCGGTCCAGAACCGGTTCGGTACCACGTCGGTCACGGTCCGGATGGTGCCGTCGGCCTTGCGGACCGAGATGTGCACGCTCTCCCGGGTGATCTGGGTGACCGGGTCGATCGCGTCCAGCGGCCCGCCCCACCGGACCTGGGCCGTGACGCCATCGGCCTCGATCGTCCACTCGCTGCTGGTCCGGGAGGCTGACGACAGGTAGTCGGCCGGGTGGCTGAGCTCCATGATGTACAGGCCGCCCGCCACGACGTGCTCCGCGACCGCCGCCAGGTGGCTGACCATGTCGTCCAGCGTGAACAGGTGGCACGCGGAGTTCAGCATCGTGATCGCCAGGTCGAACTGGGCGGGGAGCTTGAAGTCCCGCATGTCCGCTTCCACGACATCGAGCGCCAGGCCGTCGCGGGCGGCCTGGCCGAGGGCCCACGCGCACATCGCGGCGTTGATGTCGAGCGCGGTCGCCGATAGGCCACGGCGGGCGAGCTCCCGCGCGTGATCGGCGGGGCCCGCCGCCAGCTCCAGTACCGAACGGGGGGCCGCCTGCGCTCCGCTAAAGTGCCTGCCCGCCCAGTCCAGCAGGGCGTCGGCCTCGGTGGGGATGTCCCGGTAGGCGCAGGCGAGCTGATACAGCTCGGGGTCGTCGTAGATGCCGCTCACCCCAGCAATAATGCCGGAGCCACCGCACCACCCGGGACAGGCCCAGCGCACAGGACAGGAAGCGCAGATAACCCCACCCGCAGGCGCTAGCGGCCATCACCGGGCTCACTTCGTGTCCCAATGCCCACTTCTGCACCAGGCAAAACGTGCATCCCGCCATCCTCCCAATTCGGCATCGCGTCTACCGTCCGCGATGTTCGTGGGGCAGACTGACCGCATGATGACTGAGGCCGAGGCTCTGGAGACACTCGCCCGCGAGGATCCGGCGGTCGCCTCCGACGCCAGGGCAGCGCTGCGCTGGCTGACCGCCGGCGGCGGCCTGGAGACTATCTCGCAGCTGCGGCTGGAGGAATTCCTCTGGCACGTGCTGCCATCCAGCTGGCCCCTCAGCGCCAACGGGCAGCTCGCAGTCGCCCGGGCGCTCGGGCGCCTCCTGGCGCTGGCAGGCCTGGACCGGTACGCCGACACGTGCGCCAGCGCCGAGACCAAGCAGATCATCACCACCTACGATTCCTCCAGCGCCGAAGGGGCCGCGGCTTACTACGCCACGATGGAGGCATCGCCAGCCACGCCGCCGGATACCGACCTGCTCGCCTGGGGATCGGTCCGCGGCCCGGAAGAGCAGTCGGCTTACGAGGCGTGCGCCGCCGCGGTGGAAATCGCGATCGCGGCCCGCGACATCAAGGCCGGGGCCAGCGGCTGGAAGTCCAGGCGGGCCGCGCTCGTCGACCGCTGGCTCACCATGTCCCAGCCGGGCGACGATACCCTGCTGAGCCGGATCAGCGCCGAGCGCATTGAGGAGTGGACGCACGGCCACCCCGGCGAGCGCGCCCGGATGGCCAAGCGGATCGTGCCCCGGCTGCTCGAGCCGCCGCAGCTACCAGGCGAGCCGCTGCCCACCTTGCGCTGGCTGCTCCAGCACGCCGACGCCGGCCTCCCGCTCACGTCCCGGCACTACATCGCGCCGTCGGTGGTAGCGGAGGCAACCGACCTGTTCGGCTGGGGGGAACCAGGCGCGAAGCGTCGCCAGGAGCTGTCGGTCTTCCCGCTGCACACGTTGCGCGGCCTCGCCCAGCGCGAGATGGGTGCCCTTCGCCGCAGCGGCACGAGCCTGGTGCTGACCAGGACCGGACGGCTGATGGCCGACGACCCGGGGATCAGGTGGCACATCGGCACCGCCGCGCTGCTCGGCCCGGACGACGGGTCCGAGCCGGACTTCGCCGTGGCCGTTCGTGAGGCAACGCTGCTGATCACCACGCTGAACGGCAACGCGATCACCTATGAGGAACTGCTCGACCGGCTCATCCGGCTGCACGGCACCGAGGGCTGGACGTCGCGGTCGGGCGGCAACCTCGTTACCGCCATCCGGTACGAGGTGGCCACGATCGGGCACCGGCTGACCGCGCTGCGCCTGCTCGACCCCGACGGGGCACCCGATGAGCTGACCCTCTCCGGCACCGGGGTGGCCGCCGCGCTGTCGGCCCTGCTCGCGCGAGCGCTACGCCCGAGGAGGTAAGGACCCGGGATAACCCGCCGACGGCGGGCGACTCGTAGCCCGAGTAGTTCTCGGCCAGCGAGGTCGCCGCCGGCTGGCTGGAGGTGACGTAGCGGAGTTGGGCGCGCTGGATCTCGTCGTCGAACGGGTCGTCTGGCAGGACGTGCATCATCGATGTCATGAAGTAGGAGAAGTGGGTGGCCCGCCACACCCGGCGCAGGCAGGCGTCGGAGTAGT
>JAICUO010000139.1 GCA_025935815.1 Streptosporangiaceae bacterium | reverse complement strand
GCCCGGGCGCCGGCCGCGGCAAGGCGCAGGACGGCGCGGCCCGTCCGGAACCACGGGTACCGCGTCGGGCCGTTCGCGGCAATTCGGCACGGACACCGGGCGGCCTGCGGGAAAGTGGCGTGCCCGCGGGCAGTGAACAGAACGGGGCCTTAAGGTCTCCTGGCTGATGGCAGAGGATTCCGCTGTGAGCTAACCAACCTGGACGACTTTTCGTAAGAGCAGTGCAGATCGTCTCCGCAAGTGCGGTAGATTGGCCCTAGCCGTTCCCGGGCATAAGGACCGCGATTCCACTCGCGGTTATGCCGGCCGGTACATAAAGCCGCCCGGCAACCTGGCCAGGCACGGCAGCAGAATCCCGCAGTTGATCCGCGCGCAGTGCACGGGTCTCCGGCTCGTCTCGAAGGATATATAGCAAATGGCTCAGGGAACCGTAAAGTGGTTCAACCCGGACAAGGGCTTTGGTTTCATCGCCCCCGATGACGGGAGCGCGGACGTCTTCGTTCACTTCTCTGCAATCGAGTCGACTGGGTACCGCACGCTCGAGGAAAACCAGAAGGTGGAGTACAACGTGACTCAGGGCCCGAAGGGCCCGCAGGCGGCGCAGGTTCGCACCGTCTGACTGCGCTCGTCTCAGGCCGGGGCCGTCCTGCCCCGTGAGGCGGGCTAGGCAGCGCTCCACCCTGGCACAACTGGCATGTGGCGGGTTCGCGCCCACGGCGCGGGCCCGCCTCAGCCGTTTCCGGCGGCACCCGCCGCCAGGCATGCCTGCGGAGTGTCCACGCACTGTCAGTCGCCCGCCGCCGTGTTCGCGTCACGCTAGCCGCGGGAACGGCACATGCAACTTCTCCGTCATCAGGACGTTATCGCATGCGTTGCCCATCCAGTGGGGCATGGGCGCTTTCCCGGTTTAGCACGGCAATGGCTCCCGGGAGAACGCGGTTCTGCGATGCCGGCGCCAAACGATTGGCATGTGGCACCCGTAAACTGCCCAAATTTTATGCATAAGTTTGGAAATACCGGGATGCTTCACCGTCGGGTCCCTTTGCGCCCGTTGCCGCCGAGCTGGCGGCCGCCGGGCAACGGCGGCGGGGCCGGGACGGGCGCGCCCCCGGGGAGCCAGCACTGGCGACGGGAAGGTGGCGCCCCGCGCGACAAGTCGGCGGCCACGGGATGGCCATCAACAGCTTCAGCGAGCTTGGCCTCCCGCCATCGGATTGCGACCACCGCCGCGTCCTGGCCGTTCCCGCCTCCCTCGGCACGCGATGCGGCCCGGGCGCCGTCTTGTCGAATGGGTGTTTGACAGATGCGGGTAGGCTGGTGTCATGGTTGCAAGCGCTGGGCGGATTGACGTTCAGGGGCCGCTGGAGGTTCAGGGGTCACTGCTTGAGATGCTCGAGCACGACGACGAGCCGGGCATCGCGCAGCTGGCTCCGGAGCGGTTCCGGCTGGCCCGGGGCGCGTGGATCGACGTGCAGCGCGGCTGGCTGTCGGGCTCGCAGTCGCTGTTCGAGCGGCTGGCGGAGCAGGTGCCCTGGCGTGCGGAACGGCGGCAGATGTATGACCGGACCGTGAACGTTCCCCGGCTGCAATGCTTTTACGGGGAGGACGCGCCGCTGCCCGACCCGGTGCTGGCGCTCGCCCGCGACGCGCTGAGCGCGCACTACGCGGGCGAGCTGGGCGAGCCGTTCCGCACCGCCGGCCTGTGCCTGTACCGGGACGGCCGCGACAGCGTCGCCTGGCATGGCGACACGATCGGCCGCGGGAGCAGCGAGGACACCATGGTGGCGATCGTGTCGCTCGGCACCGCCCGGCCGCTGATGCTGCGCCCCCGGGCTAGTCTGCCCCGCGCCCCCGGCGAGCCCCGCGCCCCCGGCGAGGCCAGCGCCCCCGGCGGGAGCCTGCGCTACCACCTCGGCCACGGGGACCTGCTGGTGATGGGCGGCAGCTGCCAGCGCACCTGGGAGCACGCGATCCCCAAGTCCGCGCACTGCGCCGGCCCCCGCATCAGCGTCCAGTTCCGCCCCCGCGGAGTCCGATAGCCCGCCAGAGGCCGGCTTGGTTTCTGCCCCCCGGGCAAACACAGTACATTCAGCATGCGATGGCTCAGCAGATTCCTCCCCGGCTGGTGGCGACCGACCTGGACGGGACGATCATCCGCGGCGATGGCACCATCTCGTCGCGGA
The DNA here is from genome assembly GCA_025935815.1 of Streptosporangiaceae bacterium. Lineage (GTDB taxonomy): Bacteria > Actinomycetota > Actinomycetes > Streptosporangiales > Streptosporangiaceae > Trebonia. The sequence goes on along the minus strand of JAICUO010000139.1, from coordinate 12,070 downwards.
CTATCGCCGCGTTCGCCCGCGTCGAGCAGGCCGGCGCGCGGTTCGTCCTCGTCACCGGGCGGCCGCCGCGGACCATGACGGAGATGGCCCGGGCCTTCGGCTACCGGGGCACCGCGATCGTCTCCAACGGCGCGCTCAGCTACGACATGCGCACCGGCCAGGTCACCGCGGTCCAGCTCATCCAGCCCGAGCAGCTGGCGGCCGCGGTCAAGGCGCTGCGCGATGCGATTCCCGGCATCGGGATCGCCGTGGAGTACCCCGACGGGCGGGCCATTGACCAGGTTTTCCAGCCCATCCTGTTCGACGTGGACAATCCCGGCCCGCGCTATGACGACGCCGCGCTGACGTCGCGGCCCGCCGCCAAGCTGCTCGGCCGGCACGTGGGCTACAGCTGCGATGACCTGCTGGCCATCGCCAGCCCGGCGCTGGAGGGCCTCGTGGTGGTCACCCACTCCAGTGCCAGGGGGCTGGTCGAGGCGGCCGCCATCGGCGTCAGCAAGGCATCCACGGTGGCCTCGCTGGCGAAGGCGGACGGCATCGACGCCAGCGAGGTCATCGCGTTCGGCGACCAGCCGAATGACCTGCCCTTGCTCACCTGGGCCGGCATCTCCTACGCGGTGGCCAACGCCCACCCGGCGGTCCTGGCCGCCGCCACCCGCGTCATCCCCAGCAACGACGACGACGGCGTCGCCCAGGTCCTGGAGGACCTGTTCCCCTAGCGCGGTCAGGGGATCAGGATGGTCTTGCCGGCCAGGTCCCCGCAGACGGCCTCGTCGTGGACGGCGGCCAGCTCGGTTAGCGGGCGCCGCCCGGCGACGTCGATCGCCAGGTCCCCGGCGTCGACGCGGGCGACCAGGCCGGCCAGCTGGCCGGCGTCGCCGCGCATGGAGACGGATGCCACCCGGACCCCGCGCCCGGGACCGGCGAGGTCAGGGAAGGTGGTGGCGACGAAGGCGCCGCCGTCGGCGACCAGGTCAGCGAGCCGCGCGGTCTGCCGCGGGTCCGTGCGCACCAGGTTCAGCACCACGTCGAACCGCTGCCCGGCCAGCGCCTGCGGCAGCGGGAGGCCGGCGTGGTCGATGAGCTGGTCCGCGCCGTAGGCGCGCAGGCGGCCGGAGCTGCGGGCGCTGGCGGTCGCGGTGACGATCGCGCCAGCCGCGCGGGCCAGCTGGACGGCGTACCCGCCGACGGCGCCGCCCGCGCCGTTGACCAGGACGCTGTGCCCCGGCTTGAGCCCGGCGTGGTCGAACAGCGACTGCCAGGCGGTCAGGCCGACGGAGGGCAGCGCCGCGGCGTCGGCCAGCTCGACGGCGCGCGGCGCGGCGGCCAGCGCGCCGGCGGGCACGGCGGCGTACTCGGCGGCGGCCCCCGGCGCGCCCGGCGGCAGGGCCGCGATCACCGGGTCCCCGGCGCTCCAGCGGCGCACGGCCGCTCCCACCTCGGTGATGACGCCAGATACGTCGTAGTTCGGGATGTGCGGGAGCGCGACCGGGAACACCTCCCGCACGAATCCCGCGCGGATCGCGACGTCCAGCGGGTTGAACGCGGCGCCCGCCACCTTGACCACCACCTGCCCGGGGCCCGCGGCCGGGCGCTCCGCCTCCTCGTAGACCAGGACGCCACTGTCGCCGTAGGAGTGGAAGCGCATCGCCTTCATGACCTGCGCCGTTGTGAGCACTGCCCTCATGACCTCTCCCTGAGTCAGATGCTTCGAAGTTGAAGCACATGGCCCATCGTATTCTGCTTCGAGTTCGAAGCAACCCGGGAATCGCGTGACGAATGTCACGGTGCTTCGAGTTCGCAGCATGTAGCGTGTGCAGATGACCGACCGCCAGCCGGGCGCCGGCGCTCAGCGCGCCCGCCCGCCCGGTGCCCACGCCCCCGGCGCCCAGCCGCCCGACTCCGACCAGCTGCGGGCCCTGTTCGCGCTCATGGAGGCGGCCAGCTTGCTGGAGCACCAGATCGAGCAGCACCTGCGCGCCGAGGGCGGCATCAGCTACGTGCAGTTCCAGCTGCTGGCCCGCCTCGCGGACGCCAGCGGCCCGCTGACCATGACGCAGCTGGCCGACGGCGTCGTCTACAGCCGCAGCGGCCTGACCTACCAGGCCGGGCTGCTGGAGCAGGCCGGCCTGATCAACCGCGACCCCAGCGCCGATGACGACCGCGCCACCGTGGTCAGCATTACCCCCAAGGGCCTGGCCCTGTTCGGCCGCGTCCTGCCCGGCCATGTCCAGGTGACCCGCCGCCTGCTGTTCGACCCGCTGTCGCGGCAGGACGTGCTCAGCCTCGGCGACATCATGACCCGCGTCCGCGACCACATGCGCGCGCAGCCCCCCCGCTCGGCCGCCCCCCGCAAGCGCCGCCCGGCCGGGTTACGTCGGCCCGAAGCGCTCGGTCTTGATCGCCGCCGGGTCATGGCCAGCCCCGATGAGCAGGCCGGCCGCGGCCTCCACGAAGCCGGACGGACCGCAGATGAAGATGGCCGGCGTCACCCGCGGCTCCCAGGCCGCCGCGGCGATCAGGTCGCTGCTGATGCGCCCATGCGAGACGGAGGGACCCGGTGCCGGCTGGAACTGCCCGTCGCCAGCCAGCCGCGCGGACGGGCCGGCCGGCCGGACCCGGGTGAGCGCGTAGCTGAGCGAGAAACGCGGGGCACGGGCTCGTTGGGCCAGGTCGCCTGAGTAGATGACGTCAGCGGGGGTGCGGGCCGAGTACAGCAGCCGCAGCGGGACGGCGGGCGCCTGCCCGGCGTCCGGCTGAGCCGCGCGGATCATCGCCATCAGCGGGACGACGCCGCTGCCGCCCGCGATGAGCTGCAGCGGGGGCTGCGGGGAAGGGCGCCAGACGAACCAGCCGCCGATCGGGCCGCGCAACTCCACCTGGTCGCCGGGCTCCAGCACGTCGGTGAGGTACGGCGAGACCTCGCCGTCGTCGAGGCGCTGGACGGTCAGCTCCAGCGTGGCCGCGCCGCCGGGCGCCGCGTTGTCAGCCGCGCGGTCAGGGGCCGAGGCGATGGAGTAGCTGCGCTGCGCGCTGTAGCCGTCCTCGGCGGTCAGCTTCACGTCGACGTGCTGGCCGGCCAGGTGACCGGGCCAGCCGGGCACGTCGAAGACGAGCGTGCGGGCGGTGGCGCTCTCCTGGCGGGCGCTCGCGAGCGTCGCCACGTGCCAGGACAGGCGCCCCGGGGCGGCTGCCTCCCGGGGGGCCGCCCCCCCGGGAGGTGGCTGAGCGGTCAACGGCGCTCCGCTAGTCGCCCTGGTAGCGCTGCTCGCGCCACGGGTCCCCGTAGTCGTGGTAGCCGAGCTCTTCCCAGAAGCCGTGCTTGTCACCGGTCATCAGGTCCAAGCTGGTGACCCACTTGGCGGACTTCCAGAAGTACAGGTGCGGAACCAGCAGCCGGGCCGGCCCGCCGTGGTCGGGCGGCAGCGGCGCGCCGTCGTACTCGTAGGCGACCCAGGCCCGGCCGCCGCGCAGGTCGGCCAGCGGGAGGTTGGTCGTGTAGCCGCCGTAGGACCTGGCCATGACGTACCCGGCGCTGGTGTCCACCCCGTCGAGCAGGACGTCGCAGGAAACGCCGCGCCAGTCGGTGTCCAGTTTGGTCCACTTGGTGACGCAGTGGATGTCCTTGGTGAGCCGCTCGGCGGGCAGGGCCTTGAACTCGTTCCAGTCCCAGCGGCGCGCGGTCGCGCCGTCCTCGGTCGTGATGGTGAACTGCCACTTGCGGGTGTCCACGGCCGGGGTCGGGGTGGCCTGCAGGATGGGGAAGCCGCGTTCCAGGTACTGGCCCGGGGGCAGCCGCCCGTCATCGGAACGCCTGCGCCCGGAGAAGCCACGCGAGATAACGCTCACGGGTTAATCTTAAAGCGCCAGTCCGCGGGGACCCGGCCAGCCGGCCCCGGGACGGTCTGGCCCTCCGGGTGGCACTGCGGGTCGGGGAGCTGCGGGCCGCTCTCGTAGAAGCCCTCGTCCGGGAAGGACCAGAACCACGACTCGCCCGGCTCGAAGCTGCGGATCACCGGGTGGCCGGTGGCCTTGTAGTGCGCGGTGGCGTGCTGGGAGGGAGAGGTGTCGCAGCAGCCGATGTGCCCGCACTGCGTGCAGCGGCGCAGGTGCACCCACCAGCCGCCGGCGGCCTCGCACTCGGCGCAGCCCTCCCCGCTGGGGGTGGCCGACGGGTCGATGCCGGGTATATCGGTCATGCGTCTCCTCCTGCTTCGGTTGGCTAGCCCCCCGCCACCACGGACGGGTCGGCCTCAGCGGCGGGCTGGGCGATGGGCAACAGCACGCGGAAGCGCGTGTCGCCGGGCCTGGACTCCACCCGCAGGTCGCCGTGGTGCTTGTTCACGATGATCCGGTACGAGATGTCCAGCCCCAGGCCGGTGCCCTGGCCGACCGGCTTGGTGGTGAAGAACGGCTCGAAGATCCGGTTCCTGATCTCCTTTGGTACCCCGGGCCCGGTGTCGCCGAACTCCACCAGCACGCAGTCGCCGTCGCGCCGGGTCGTGATCGTGAGCGTGCCCGTCCCGCCCATGGCGTCCACGGCGTTGTCGATGAGGTTCGTCCACACCTGGTTGAGCTCGCCGGCGAAGGCGGGGATCTTGGGCAGCGTCCGGTCGTAGTCCTTGACGATGGTGATGTCCGGGCCGATCTTCGCGCTCAGCATCAGCAGCGTGGAGCTGACCAGGTCATGGACGTCCACGACCTGGAACGGCGCCCGGTCGAGCTGGGAGTACTGGCGGGCCGCGCCGACGAGCGTGGAGATCCGCGTCGTCGCGTCCTCGATCTCGTTCATCAGCAGCTCGGTCTCGACGGTGTAGTTGAGCCAGCGCAGCGCGTGCTCGAGGATCTCAGTTCCCACGCCGTCCTTGACATTCTCCAGCCACGCCACGTCCAGGCCCGCCTGCACGAACGTGGGCGCGATCCGCCAGCCGTCGTGGCAGCCGTTGTCCTCCAGCCAGTCCGACAGCTCGTCCTCGGCGTCGGAGGCGGCCAGCGGGTCCAGCTTGGGCGCCTTGGCGACCTTCTCGACCGCGCCCGCCTGCAGCTTGATCAGCGTCTCCAGGGTGTCGCGGCGGTAGGGAGACCGGGCGACCATCCCGAGCTTGCTGCGCATCCCGGCGACCCGCTCGCGCAGCGAGGCGGTGGCGCGGACGGCGGCGGCGGCCGGGTTGTTCAGCTCGTGCGTCAGCCCCGCCGACAGCGAGCCGAGGGCCAGCAGCCGCTCGCGGCGGTCGATCGCCTCCCGCTGCACCGCGACTCCGGTGATCAGCCCCTCCAGCAGGTGCACCGCCATCGGGAACCACTCGTGCATGAGGGCGGAGAAGTCGTCGGCCGACAGCACGTAGAAGCGGGACGGCTCGGTCACCCGCATGGAGTTCGTGTAGACCTGCGGCATCCGCTCGCCGACATAAGAGCGGAACGCGCCTGTGTACACGCCCTGCTGGCTGGTCCGGGTGATCTCGACGTCATCGGCGCCGACCTTGCGCGAGGTGACCAGCGTGCCCGACAGCAGCACGTAGAAGCAGGTCGCGGGGTCGCCCTCGGCGAAGACGGGGCCCGCCGGGATCACCTGGACATGGCCCATGCTGCACAGCGTGGCCAGCTGCGCGTCGGTGAGCTTCTCGAACAGGAACAGGCCGCGCAGTTCGGCCGGGTCACAGGCCAGCTGCGCGCTCGCCTCATTCTTGCTGTTATCTGTCACTGCCCGACCTCGCGCTCTCGCGCATCTTGCTGTTATCCGAAGTCATAGGTCACTTCCCGGCTTGATTCCATCATGACGGTCACAGCTGCTCCAGGTAGCGGTGCACCAGCATCACGGACATCGCGCCCTCGCCGACGGCCGACGCGACCCGCTTGGCGGACTCCGCCCGGACGTCGCCGGCCACGAACACGCCGGGGACGCTGGTCTCCAGGTGATACGGCGGCCGCTCCAGCGGCCAGCCGGCGAGCTCATCGCTGGTCAGGTCGGGCCCGGTCAGCACGAACCCCCGCTTGTCCCGGGCCACCACGCCATCGAGCCACTCGGTGCGCGGCTCGGCGCCGATGAAGACGAACAGGCTCCCGCAGTCCACGGTCTCCGTCTTGCCCGTCTTGAGGTCGCGCAGCGTGACTTGCTCCAGGTGGCCGGCCCCCTCCGCCTGGATGACCTCGGTGCAGGGACGGACGGTGATCTGCGGGATGCCGGCGATCTGCTCGATCAGGTAGTGCGACATCGACGCGGTCAGGTCCGGTGCCCGCACGAGCATCGTCACCGAGCGCGCGTTGCCCCGCACGGCCAGGTTGACCGCCGCCTGCCCGGCCGAGTTGGCCCCGCCGACGACGTACACGTCCTGGCCGGCGCACTGGTCGGCCACGGTGAGCGTGGCGCCGTAGTAGACGCCGCGGTCGGTCAGCATGTCGCAGCCCGGGGCGGGCAGGTGCCGGTAGATGACCCCGGTCGCCAGGATGACGGCATGCCCGCTGACCGAGGTCCCGTCGTCGAAGTGGACAGTGCGCGTCGAGCCGGTCACGTCCAGGCCGGTCACGTGCCGGGTGTGCACCATCTCGGCCTGGAACTTCTCAGCTTGCAGCCGGGCGCGGAACGTCAGGTCGCCGCCGCTGAGGCCGTCGGGGAACCCGAGGTAGTTCTCGATCCGCGAGCTTTGCCCGGCCTGGCCGCCGAAGACGTTCTTCTCCACGATGACGGTCTTGAGGCCCTCCGAGGCGCCGTACACGGCCGCGCCGAGGCCGGCCGGCCCGCCGCCGACCACGATGAGGTCGTAGAACTCCAGCTCCGGCGCTGTGGCCAGGCCGATCTTGGCGGCCAGCTCGCCCGGGGTGGGGTCAACGAGGACCTCCGCCTTGTCGGTGACCACCACCGGCAGCACCCGGCCGTCCTGGCCGGCCGCCGCCAGCAGCCGCTCGCCCTCGGGGCTGTCGGAGGAGTACCAGCGGTAAGGCACCCGGTTGCGGGCCAGGAACTCCCGCATCTGGGTGGACCGCGCCGACCAGCGATGCCCGATCAGCTTGGTATCGGGGACGACCTTGCGCTCTTCCCGGCACCAGGCCGAGAGCAGGTCGTCCATGACCGGGTAGAGCTTCTCCTCCGGCGGGTCCCACGGCTTGAGCAGGTAGTGGTCCAGGTCGACGACGTTGATCGCCTCGATGGCGGCGTTGGTGTCGGCGTAGGCGGTCAGCAGCACCCGCTTGGCGAACGGGAAGATGTCCATCGCCTGCTCGAGGAACTCGTTGCCGCTCATCGCCGGCATGCGGTAGTCCGCCAGCAGGATCGCGGCCTGGTCGCCGCGCAGCTTGACCTGCCGCAGCGCCTCCAGCGCGTCCGGTCCGGACTCGGCGCGGACGATCCGCCACTTGTCGCCGTAGCGCCGCCGCAGGTCCCGCGCCACCGCGCGGGAGACGCCGGGGTCGTCATCGACGGTCAGTATCACCGGCCGCGCGGCGGTCCCGCCGTTGCCGTCCGGCGTGGCCATGGTCTCGGTCACGATGCCTCGACGAGGGGCGGCGCCGACGAGCGCCGCCATGTAATCCGGTAATCGCGCGCCATGAGGCCATCGTAACCAGGAACGCAAATCCGCCTGAAGCGCCAGTGCCCGACCTCGCTGACCGCGAACACGCGGAATGCGGCGCCTGGCGGGCCACGGCTGGCGGGCTACGGCTTGCGGGCGACGCCACCCCACATCGTGGACTTGCCGGCCGCGTCGGCGGGGCTGAGCGGGCGCCACTCGGGGCAGCGGATCACGCCGGGCTCGACCAGTTCCAGGCCGTCGAAGAACGCGGTGACCTCGTCCTTGGACCGAGGCTTCACCTTCTGCGCCATGATCTTGTTGAGCCGGTTGGCCATGCCCGCCATCGCCTCCGCCTGGATGTCGGAGGCCGGGTGGGAGATCACCAGGTAGCTGCCCGGCGGCACGGCGGCCATCAGCCGGGAGACGATCCCCCACGGGTCGTCCTCATCGGGAACGAACTGCAGCACCGCCATCAGCACCACGGCGATCGGACGGCGGAAGTTCAGCAGCCCGGCGGCCTCCTCCAAGATGTGATCCACGTCGCGCAGGTCGGCGTCGACGTAGGAGGTCATCCCGCTGGGGTGGCTGGTCAGCAGCGCGCGGGCGTGCGCCAGCACCATCGGGTCGTTGTCGACGTAGACGACCCGGGCCTCCGGCGCGCCCTCCTGGGCGACCTCGTGGGTGTTGGACGCGGTGGGGATGCCGGTCCCGACGTCCAGGAACTGCCGGATGCTCGCCTCGCGGGACAGGTAGCGCACGGTGCGGCCGAGGAACGCCCGCGTGTTGCGCACGGAGGCCACCATGTCGGGCAGGGCCTGGATCGCCTCGTCCCCGGCGATCCGGTCGGCGGCGAAGTGGTCCTTCCCGCCGAGCCAGTAGTCCTGGATGCGGGCGATATGCGCGACCGACGTGTCGATCTGCGGCCTTGCAGGCGCCATGGACGAGTCTCCTATCCCGGTCGGTCAGGGCTGGTCAGTAGCCGCGCACGCTGATGACGTTGGCCAACGGCTGCCCGGCGGCGTACCGGGCGAGCTGGGCGGCGATGATCTGGTAGGCGCGCTCGCGCCCCTCGCGGACGGCCCCGCCAACGTGCGGGGTGAGCAGCAGGCCCGGCATGGTCCACAGCGGGTGGCCGGCGGGCAGCGGCTCGGGGGCGGTGACGTCCAGGGCCGCCCGCAGGCGGCCGCAGGCGAGCTCGGCGACCAGCGCGTCGGTGTCCACGATGGCGCCGCGCGCCGCGTTGACCAGCAGCGCGCCGTCCTTCATGGCCGCCAGGAACTTGACGTCGACCATGTTCCGCGTGTCGTCGGTGGTCGGCACGAGGATGACGACGACGTCGGCCCTGGGCAACGCGGTGGCGAGGTCCTCCAGCCCGAGCACGGCGGGACCGTCGGCGGCGGGCCGGGCGGAGCGGGCGACCCGCTCCACCGTGACCTCCCAGCCGGCCAGGCGGCGCTCGACCGCCTCCCCGATCGAGCCGTAGCCGACGATGAGCACGTGCTTGCCGAAGACGGACTCGGACTGGCCGCTGTCCCAGCGGCCCTCATGCTGGGCGACGGCGAACCGGGGGAACTGGCGCAGCGCGGCGATGATCGCCCCGACGGTCCACTCGGCGGTCGCCGGGGTGTGCGCGCCGCGCGCGTTGCACAACGTGACCCCCGGCGGCAGGTACGGCAGGACGTGGTCGGCCCCGGCCGACATGAGCTGCACGACCTTCAGGCTCGGCAGGCCGTTCAGGACATGGCCAGCCCGCTGCGCCGCGACGCCGAACGGCATCACCACGAACTCGACGTCAGCGGCCGAACCCGGCAGTTGCTCGCCCCCCTTCCACACGTCAGCGCGCAGGCCGTCCGGGATCCCGCCGAACGCCTCCGGCGGGTCCGGCAGCCATACGCGGGTCACGGTCGCCTCCGGGCAGGAGTGGGGGGACGTTGGGGAGCATAGTGATCGTCAGGGGGGTGGGGGTGGCCGTAGCTGGCGGGCGGCGCGGGCATTACAGGCCGAACTTCTCGCGCCTGTCCTCCGGGACGAGGTCACGGTAGTCCGGGTGCTTGCGGATCCAGCCGGCGATGTACGGGCAGTAGGGCAGCACCGCCAGGCCCCGGTCGCGGGCTGCGTCGAGGACGGCGCGGGCGAGCTTGCTGGCCAGGCCGTGGCCCTGGAACTCGTCGCTGACCTCGGTGTGGGTCAAGGTCAGGGCGCCCTCGCGCAGGTGGTACTGCACGAGGCCGGCGCGCTCGCCGCCGACGCGGATCTCGAACTGGGACTGCTCCGCGTTGTCGGTGACGGCGTAAGCGTCCGCCTCGTGCGCCGGCTCGGCGGCACCGGGTGCGGGGGAAGTGGCCATGACCGCTACATTACGACTCCGCGCGCAGCAGCGCTGCACGGCGTCCGGCCAGTCCGGCCGCCTCCCCCTCGATATCGACCACCTTGTCGCGGCTTGTCGCGCCGGCCACCAGGGTCACCGCGGCCCGCCGGACGCCGAACGCGGCGGCTATCGCGCGCAGCGCGGCCTCGGTGGCCTTCCCGTCCACGGCCCGGGCGGTCACCGCGACGATGATGGCCCCGGTGTCCCCGTGGCGTCCGCCCACGGCGGTTCGCGACGATCCCGGCTTGACCCGGATGGCGACCCGCACGGCTGTTCTCCCTGGGGGCTGGCGGCCTTCAGCCACGCGGTGACCGCGCGGCTGGCGAGACGGCGGTCACGCCCCGGCCGGGACGGCGACCACGGCGCGGGCGCGCGGCGCCGACGGCGCGGCCTCCTCCGCGGGCACGGGCGCGGCGACGGGCTCCTCGCGGCCCCCCGCGCTTTCCAGCGCGGCGCCGATGACGACCACCGGGCACGCGGCCCGCAGCAGGCAGGCGCGGATCACCGGACCGGCCGAGCCGACCCCGCCCGGGGTCTCGCCCGAGGTGCCGAGCACCAGCATGTCGGCGCCCTTGCCGCGCTCCAGGAGCACGCGCGCCACCAGGCCGACGGCGGTCTCGGTACGGACCCGGACGTCGTCGGCCAGGTCGGGTAGCACGGCCTTCCACATCCGGGTGTCGTCGTCGGCGTAGTCGTCGTCCGGGGTCGGCACCGCGTAGCTCGCGGGGCTGTGCATCGGCGCCTCGCGAACGTGCACGGCGTGCACCTCCGCGCCGCGAATGCTCGCCTCACGGCAGGCCCACCGCAGCGCGATCACGGAATCGGCGGAGCCATTGACTCCCACGACGATCCGCCGCACAGCAGGAACCGACATAGCGGAACCCCCTCATTGCCCATGATGTGGTCGCCTGGCAATATCGCCAGCGAGCTCCCGGCCTGGTCCGCCATCCCCCGGGCGGGCGGTCGGGAGTATCAACTAATCCCAATGCCCGATCGTAATCCGCGGGTCCCGTCAGCACGAGACCCCGAGCGAAACTTTCCCTGGTGACAACCGCCTCAAGCGCGTGGCGGGTAAACTCCGCGCTTCATGGGCCGACAGTTGCGGTAAACCTCCGGTAAACCCGGACAATTCCCGTACCGCAGGGCATTGTATATGATCGCGCCGACTCAATGCGTGAACATCATCCGAAGCGCAACGGGACGCTCGTCCCCGTTGCTTGCCTCCGCCCGCGCGGAGGCCGGCCGGGGTGGCGCGCCGGGGCTAGCGGTAGTTGACGAACTGGACGGCGAAGTCGTAGTCCGCCGCGCGGACGAGGCGCTGGACCTCCTGCAGGTCGTCGCGGCTCTTGCTGGAGACGCGCAGCTCATCGCCTTGAATTTGCGCCTTGACGGTCTTGGGACCCTTATCCCGGATGAGCTTGGAGACCTTCTTGGCGTTCTCCTGGCTGATCCCGTTGGTGACGGTCACCGTGATCTTGGCGAGCTTGCCCGACAGCGCCGGCTCGGTCGCGTCGATCGTCTTCAGCGACAGCTGGCGCTTGACCAGCTTCTCCTTGAAGACCTCGAGGACGGCCGTCACCCGCTGCTCGCTGTTGGCCTGGAGCTCGATCGCCTCCCCGGACCACTTGATGCCGGCGTCAACGCCCTTGAAGTCAAAGCGGTTGGCGAGCTCCTTCGCCGTCTGGTTGAGGGCGTTGTCGATCTCCTGGTGGTCAGGCTTGTTCACGATGTCAAAAGAGGATTCAGCGGCCATGATGGCACCTTACCGCTACGCCCGGCCGCTCGCGGGCTAGCCGGCGGTGACGTGGACGTGGCTGCCGTGGTGGCCCTTGCGCACGTGCACCTGGGCGGGGATCCGCTGCCGGAGCTCGCTGACGTGGCTCACGATGCCGACCATCCGGCCGCCCTCGCGCAGCCCGTCGAGCACCGTCATCACCTCCTCGAGGGCGTCCTCGTCCAGCGTGCCGAATCCCTCGTCGACGAACAGCGCCTCCATCGGGGTGCCCGCCGCCTCCGCGGTGACGACGTCAGCCAGGCCGAGGGCAAGGGCCAGGCTGGCCAGGAACGTCTCGCCGCCCGACAGCGTGCTGGTGTCCCGGTCCAGGCCGGTCCAGGAGTCGCAGGCCAGCAGCCCGAGACCGGACTTGCCGCCGCCCTTGCGCGCGTCGGTGTGCACGAGGGAGTACCGGCCCGCGGT
>JAICUO010000482.1 GCA_025935815.1 Streptosporangiaceae bacterium | reverse complement strand
TGCCGGGTCTGCGGCAGCAGCGTCGAGGTCGAGGGCCGCGCCGTCGAGCAGTGGGCCGAGAAGGTCGCCGCCGAGGCCGGCTTCACCGCGGTCGACCACACGGTCGAGCTATTCGGCCTCTGCCCGGGTCACTCCACATAGCTTTCATCGTCAGGGTGGACTCGGTGGATCCAGAGCTGGGATTGGCGTGACTCGCTGGACCTCCGGTGACGGTGTGACGGGAGGGGTGAGCGGCGGCGTTGCCCCGCAGACCGGGCTGCCCGCGACGGAAATCCGAGTGGGATTGGCGGTGGCGCGCGCCTAATTCTTTGGCTTCTTGGTGATGGCGGCTAGCTCGGCCTTGCGGTCGGAGGCGTACATGTGGACGTACTCCTGGCCGGACAGCTCGCGGATGGCGGCCATCACCCGGTCCCCTATCTCCCGGCGCGCCTTCGCGGGGGCGACGCCGGCCAGGTCGGGGAAGGTCAGCGGCCGGCCGATGCGGACCTCGATCTTGGCGGGGATCAGGAAGTTCCGGCCGGGCGGCATCATCTTGCGGGTGCCGAGCATCGCCACCGGGATCACCGGGACACCGGAGTTCAGGGCCAGGTAGCCCAGTCCCGAGCGCCCGCGGTACAGCTTGCCGTCAGGAGAGCGAGTCCCCTCCGGGTAGAACCCGAACAGCTCCCCGGCGCGCAGGATGTCCACCGCCGCGTCGAGGGTCTCCTGCGCGGAGCGGGCACCGTCCCGGTTGATCTCCAGCTGGTTAGTCGAGCGCAGGTAGGCCGCCCAGATCCGGCCGACCGGCCCCCGCGCCTGGAAGTACTCGGCCTTGGCGGGGAACACCACGGGCCGGGGCAGCACGAACGGCAGGTACACCGAGTCGATGATCGACAGGTGGTTGGACGCCAGGATGGCCGCCCCCTCGCCGGGGATGTTCTCCAGCCCGACTACCTTGGGGCGACCCATCGACTGCAGGAACGGCCAGGCGACAAAACGCGAAAGCTGGTACTGCACTCCGGTACGCACCGCCCTCTCTAGAGCCGGTAACAAGATAACGCACCTCATACCCCGCTCAGCGGGCACAGATGCTCTGGTTGGCGGTCCGAGCCTGCAGTGACGGGCCCTGGCGGCCCGGGCCGCGCGAGGCGGAGGCACTGGTGGCCGCGGTCGGGCCCGGGGTGCTGGTGATCTGCGTCACGGACGCGCTGGCGCTCGGGCTGGCGGGTCCCGTGGAGCTGGCAGGGACTGTGGGACTGGCAGGCACCGCGGGACTGGCCGGGCCGGCCGGGGAACGGGTGCTCGGGGTGGCCCCGACGCCCGGGAAGCCGGTCGCGCCCTGAGGAGCGGCGGCCCCGGCGACCAGGGGCGAGGTGCCGTTGCCGGGCGCGGCGAACAGCGAGCCGCTGGCGGGGACGTCGTCGCGGAACGACTTGAAGATGGCGTCATCCTCGGGCTGGGCCCACGCCACGTTGGCGCCGTCGCCGAGCGGGACGCTGGGCAGGGTGAAGAAGGCGATGTCCTCCTTCGGGATGCCCCGCAGGCTCTGGCCGAGGTTGTACAGGCCGGTGATGCCGCCGAGCTGGCTGTCGATGGTCAGCGACTGGGTGGCGGCGTCCAGGAACCGGTAGATCGCCAGCGGGTCGAGCATCTTGGCCTGGACCCGGGCGATGAGCGAGGACATGAACGCCTGCTGGCGGCCGATGCGCTCCAGGTCGCTGCCGTTGCCCAGGGTGTAGCGGGCGCGCACGTAGCCGAGCGCCTGCTTGGGCGTGAGCAGGTGATGCCCGGCCGTCAGGTGCAGGCCGGACAGCGGGTCGTCGATCGGGGTCGGGTTGCACTCCGGCACCCCGCCGAGCGCGGCGACCATGTCCTTGAACCCGGCGAAGTTCACCACGATGAAGTGATCGATGTAGATCCCGGTGTCCTGCTCGATCGTCTTGATGGTGCAGGCCACGCCGAGCGCGGTGTGGTTGCCGTAAAGGTTCCCGATCGCGAACGCCTCGTTGATCTTGAACTGGTGCGGCCCCGACAGCTGCCCGTTGCCCATCTTGCAGGCCGGGATGTCCACCCAGGAGTCACGCGGGATCGACATGACCTCGGCCCACTTCCGGTCCGCCGGGATGTGGACGATCATCGTGGTGTCGGACTGGTCGGTGACCAGCCCGGTGCCGAAGCCGCTGCCCTGCCCGTTGCGGGTGTCGGAGCCGAGGACGAGGATGTTCTCCGCCCGCGGGTGGGTGTCGACGGGCTGACGGCCCAGCAGCCCGGACTCCTTGAGGTTGTACTGCTGGATGTTGCCGTTGAAGTGCTTCAGCAGCACGAGGCCGCCGATGGCGACCACGGCCAGCAGGGCGGCCATGCCAGCGGAGACGGACAGGATGACAATCCGTTTCCGCTTGGTCATGCGTCACCACACTGATTTGAGACTGTTACGCGAGCTTGATACGGAAACTTCCCGCTCAGTGGCGTGGCATGCCCGGATGATTGTTAAAGATTCCTAAGAATCAGGCGCTTCACCCAACTGGGCGGCGGTCCGTCCACGCGGCCGGGTCAGCGCCGAGCAGCGTCATCCGGTCGAACACCGCGAACGGGCCGGCTGGCGGGCCGGGGGATTTCAACGATACGGGCGGGCAACATCGTTGTACGGGCATGACTCGTCAGCGCGGTCTGGTTCTCCTGCTAGCGCTGGCGGCCCTCGGGGCCGCTGGCTGCACCGGCTCGGGCTCGCACGGCCCAGCCACTCATGCCTCCGCTCCCCCGTCAGCGCGGGCGCACGCCACGACGCCGACGGCGCGGCTGGCCGCGTACCGCAGCTGCGCCGACGCGGTCGCCAGCTTGCGGCGCGCCACCACGGCGAGCGTCACCGCCTACGGCCTGTCCGGCGGCCCGTCGGACGTCATGTTCGGCGGGGTCGACAGGAAGGCGGCCTCCGGCGTCGCCACGGCTCCCCAGGCATCGGCGGCTTCCCAGGGAGGCGCGGCGCCCCAGGTAGGGGCGGCGGCGGGGCCGGCCTACTCCGGGACGAACACCGCGGTGCCCGGAGTCGATGAGCCTGACCTGGTCAAGACCGACGGTCGCCGGATCGTCGTCATCGAGGGCGACCAGCTGACGGTGGTGGACGCGGCCACGCGGCAGGTGACCGGGAGGCTGCTGCTACCGGCCGGCGGCGGGCCGGGACCCAGCGTCCCGGCCAAGTCCGTGATCATGCCGTTCGCGGGGACGGCGGCCAACCTGCTGCTGAGCGGCGATCACGCTCTGGTGCTGGGCAGCGGGTACGGGCCAGTTCCGGGGGCGGCACGTTCCGTTGCGGGAGGCTCGCGAGCGGAGCTGCTGCTGGTGGACCTGTCGGGGACACCGCGAGTGGTGTCTTCCTATTCGATCGACGGCAGCGTGCTTGACGCCCGCCAGGTCGGGTCCGTGGTGCGGGTGGTCACCCAGACCGCGCCGCGAGTCGTCTTCCCGGTCATGGCGCCCTCGACGTCGCAGGCGCGGCTGCTGGCGGTGAACCGGGCGACGATCCAGCGGGCAGCGGCGGACGCCTGGCTGCCGGGCTACACCTCGACGAGCGGCGCGACTACGGTCAGCGGCACGGTCCCGTGCACGGCGGTGAGCCACCCGGGCCGGTACTCGGGGACCAGCATGCTCACGGTGGAGACGTTCGACCTGACGTCGGCGGCGCTGGGGAGCGGGAGCCCGGTCAGCATCGAGGCCGACGGTGACACGGTTTACGGGACGGCATCGAGCCTGTACATCGCGAGCGGCAACCAGTGGACCGGCCCGGCACCCGCACGGGCGGCCGGGGCGCGGCCGCTCCCGGCCGGGGTGCGGCAGCAGACCGAGATCTACCGTTTCGACATCACGGGGACGGGAGCGCCGCGGTTCGCGGCCAGCGGCGCCGTGCCGGGGTATCTCGTCGACCAGTACGCGATGTCGGAGTGGAACGGCTACCTGCGGGTGGCGACGACGACCGGCCTGTCGTGGGCGGTGGCGGACGGTCCCTCGCCGGCCGGGGCGTCGGCGCCGGCGAGCTCGTCGGCGGTGTACTCGCTATCGCTGGCCGGGCCGGCCATGCCGGTGGCCGGGAAGGTCACCGGGCTGGGGTCGGGCGAGCGGATCTACTCGGTCCGCTTCAACGGCCCAGTCGGTTACGTGGTCACGTTCCGGCAGACCGATCCGCTGTACACGGTGGACCTGAGCGACCCCGTGCACCCGCGGGTGGTTGGCTCGCTGTCGCTGACCGGGTACTCGGCCTACCTGCACCCGGTGTCCGGTTCCCAGCTCATCGGGATCGGCCAGTCGGCGGACTCGATGGGCCACGTCGGCGGCATGCAGGTCTCGCTGTTCGACGTGACGGACCTCGCCGCGCCAATCCGGCTGGCCACGTACGCCCTGGCGGGCTCGTCCTCGACCGCGGAGTTCGACCCGCACGCGTTCTTGTACTGGCCGAGCGCGAGCCTGGTCGTGGTTCCGCTGGACGCCGGGGCGCAAACCGGCGACCTGGTGCTGCGGCTGTCGGGCGGCAGCCTGACGAAGGCGGGCTTGCTCCAGGTGCCCGGTCCGGCACAGGGGTCGATCCAGCGCTCGCTCGTCATCGGCGGGACGTTGTGGACGGTATCGCCGGGCGGGCTGCTGGCCAGCGACCTCGGCACGCTGCACCAGGAGGCGTGGGTGCGGCTTGCCCCCATAGCGTGAGCACCGGTTGCCGGTGAACCAGCGGCGGAGAGCCGGCGGGCTACATCGCAGATCCCCATGGGGGATCCTGGTTTCGAGCCAGGAGAAGGAAGCTCGCCGATGGCCGCCGCTGGTGGGGTGATGCTACACCGGGATGGTTACTTCGGGATCAGGCTGGCCAGGCTGGCCAGCGTGTACACGGTGGCGTCGGACGGCAGGTCTTCCGGCCGCTCGACGCCGATGTAGGTGACGGGGACGTCGTCGCCGGTGCTGGCCTTGCGGCGCAGCAGGCCGATGAGGTACCCCACCCGCAGGTAGTCGCGCTCCAGGACGGACTGGGTCAGCAGCCTGGAGGTCACCCGGTTCTCCTCGACCCGGGTGCCGCCCCAGACGTTGCCCCGGCCGCGCAGGTACAGGTGCAGCCACTTGGCGTACCACCGCCCGTCCTCGCCCCGGTAGAAGGCGAGCGGCATCGCGACGTCGCCGTCGCCGTGCAGCGCCGACCGGGACCGCACCGTCCGTGGCTCGAACGGAGACCCCTTCTGCTCCCGCGCCATGGTCATGAAGCCGAAGAAGTTCTCCGCCACCTGGGCGAAGCCCTCGCCGGCGTACACGTAGACCTGCGGGATGACGCAGCGACGCCCCAGCTTGCCGAGGTCCAGGTTGATGAACTCGCTGGCCCCGTCGGCCGCCGAGGTGATGTCCCCGGAGTGCTCGCCGGCGTAGTTGCTCAGGTTGGTGTAGCTGAGCCACACCTCGCCGTCGAGCTCCTCGCCGGTGATGATCGCCGACAGGTCGAAGTCGGTGCGCTTCGCGCGCTGCTTCCAGTAGACGAAGAAGCGAAGCACCTCCCCCTCAACTGGCGTGACCGACCCGCGCGGGAACACCCGCAGCCCCTCGGGGGCGGACTTGCCGGACAGCGGGAGGGCGACCGGCTCGATCGCCGGGTCGACCACGAGGCGGCCAGGATCTGGCAGCCTGCGCTCGATCTCGGCGTCGATCAGGTCGAGCATCCGCGCTACCACCTCGGCGTCGAGCTTCGGGCGGGTTTCGCTGGTGACGAACCCGCGCCCGGCCCGGTTGACGAAGACTCGGCTGCCCGTGGCCGGCCGGATGGTGGCCCGGTTCTGCAGGTGCTCGCGCACGGAAAGCAGGACTCGGCCGGAGACGTGGGGAGCCGTGGCCGTGAAGGACTCCAGGACCTGGTCCAGGCGGGCGCTGGTGGCGCTGGCGCGCAGGACCCGGTCGGCGGCCCGCCACAGCATGCCGGGCGCGACCGCCAGGGTCTGGACCGCCCGGGCGACGTCGCCGTCGCCGAACGCCGCCTCCACGCGGGAGGCCAGCGAGGGCGCCGCCTTCTGGCCACGGGCGACCGCGAAGACATCCGCCGCCCCTGGCTGAGGCTGCTCATGCGGGTGCAGTCGCTCCCCGAGCCGCTTCCACTGCTCGGGATGCCGGTTCACGTCGGCCAGCTTGCCCGGGGCGTTGCTGATGACGGTGTCCAGCGCGGTGAGCAGGACGCGCCGCTGCGCGCGGGGCAGCGACCG
>JAICUO010000949.1 GCA_025935815.1 Streptosporangiaceae bacterium | reverse complement strand
TAGCCGTAGGCCCGCCACTCGTGCTCGTACCAGCCGGCGCCGATGCCCATCTCGGTCCGGCCGCCGGAGACCACGTCGACCGTCGCGGCGGCCTTGGCCAGGTACGCCGGGTTCCGGTAGCCCATGCAGGTGCACATCTGGCCCAGCCGCACCCGGCTGGTCGCCGCGCCGAGAGCCGCCATGAGGGTCCACGCCTCGTGCGTGGCCTCCTGGGTCGGCACCGGCACGGTGTGGAAGTGGTCATAGACCCAGATCGACTCGAACGGCCCGGCCTCCGCCGTCCGGGCGACCTCGAGCATGGTGGACCAGTGGTTCGCGGGCTCGATGCCCGCCAGGTCAAGCCGCCATCCTTGCGGCACGAACATTCCAAAGCGCATACGGTCGACTTTATCGATAGTTGGCAACCCGCCCGCGTGCCCGGCGGCGTAAGCCCGCAGTGGCAGGAAAGGCGTGGTCGCCGGTACGTCAGGGGCGTGTTTGACTCCGGCCGCCCCGGACCGCCGAGATGTCATTAACCGTTCGTCAATATGTAACGGCCCCTTGGGGAGATTCGAACACAGCTTGGCGATCTTGTGGGCATGAGGATCGCGATCATTACCGAGTCGTTCCCGCCAGATGTCAACGGCGTCGCACACTGCGTAATGCGCGTGGCCGACCACCTCGCCCGCAACGGCCACCACCCCCTGGTCATTGCCCCTGAGTCCGCGCGCGCGCCAGTGAGCGCCGGCGGCCAGTTCCCCTACCCGGTGGAGCGCGTGCCGTCGGTCCCGTTGCCCGGGTACCCGTCGTTCCGGCTCGGCTTGCCGTCGCCGCGGCTGCGCCGCGCCATCGTCGAGCACGGGTCCGAAGTCGTCCACCTGGCGAGCCCGGTGGCGCTCGGCGCGTGGGGCAGCCACGTGGCCCGTGCCCTTGACCTGCCGGCGGTCGCCGTCTACCAGACCGACCTGCCGGCCTACGCACGCGCCTACCGGCTGAGCAAGGCGACCGAGGCGTTCGCCTGGCGCTGGCTGCGCGACATCCACAACGCGGCCGGCCGGACCCTGGCCCCGTCCACGATGACGGCCGCCGACCTGATCGCGCACGGCATGCTGAACGTGCGGATCTGGGGCCGGGGGGTGGACACGGAGCGCTTCCACCCGGCCCGGCGCGATGTCGGCCTCCGGGCGCGGCTCGCGCCTGGCGGGGAGGTCCTGGCCGGCTACGTCGGCCGGCTGGCCACCGAGAAGCGGGTGGGCCTGCTGGCCGCGGTCGCCGCTCGGCCAGGGGTCAAGCTCGTCATCGCCGGCGGCGGCCCGGAGGCGGATGAGGTGCGCGCGGCTGTCCCGGATGCCGCTTTCCTCGGTGAGCGGCAGGGCGCCGACCTGGCCCGGATCTACGCGAGCATGGACGTGTTCGTGCACAGCGGGCCGTTCGAGACCTTTGGCCAGACGATTCAGGAAGCGGCGGCCAGCGGCCTGCCCGTGGTCGCGCCCGCGGCCGGCGGGCCCGTGGACCTGGTCGACGAGGGGATAACCGGCTACCTCGTCCCCCCGGGTGACGGTGATGCGCTGGCGGACAGGGTCGCGAGGCTCGCGGCCGACCCGGCCTTGCGCGCTCGGATGGGCGAGGCGGCCCGCCGCAAGGTGCTCGGCCGCAGCTGGGCGGCCCTGACCGGTGAGCTCATCGACCACTATGCCGCCGTCCTGGCCGCCCGCTCCGCGAAGCAGGAGCTGGCCGCGTGAGCCTCAGCCGAACGGGGTGGCCGACGTGTCGGGCATGTCGCGCTGGCGCAACGCGGCGCTGTCCGCCCTGGCCCGGGGCCTGGCCGACTGCCTCAACGGGTGCAGCGCGCGCGACTACGCGCGGATCATCTGCACCACCCGCTGGGCGGCGACGGAGTTCGAGCCCGGCCCGGGACGGCGTCCTGGCCGTATTACCTAGTAATTAAGTCTGATTGATAGAATATGTGAGAATGGGGCGGGAGGATGAGCGTCATGTCGACTACCTTTTCCGATCGCTGGGGCGTCCCGGTGCTGGGAACTGACGGAGCCGCCGCTGTCGGGCTGGACCAGGCGATCGAGGACCTTG
>JAICUO010000421.1 GCA_025935815.1 Streptosporangiaceae bacterium | reverse complement strand
CGTCTTGGCCGTCTGCGGGCCGATGACGCCAATGATGGTCACCGCGTGCGGCTTGCCCGCGATGCCCACCAGGTTGCGGACCGTGGAGGACGAGGTGAACAAGACGGCGTCGAATCCGCCGCCCTTGATCGCCTCCCGGATGGGCGCGGGCGGCGGGGCGGCCCGCACGGTGCGGTAGGCGGTCACGTCCTCGGCCTCCCAGCCAAGTTCGGTCAGCCGCGCCACCAGCGTCTCGGTCGCGATGTCAGCCCGGGGCAACAGCACCCGGTTGATTGGGTCGAGCACGTCATCGAAGGGCGGCCACGCGTCGGCCAGCCCCTCCGCCGACTGCTGGCCATCGGGGACCAGGTCGGGCCGGATGCCGAAGTCAAGCAGGGCCGCCGAGGTCTGCTCGCCGACCGCCGCCACCTTCACGCCAGCGAACGCGCGCGCGTCGAGGCCGTACTCTTCCAGCTTCTCGCGAACCGCCTTGACGGCGTTGGTGGAGGTGAACGCGACCCACTGGTACCGGCCGGTCACCAGGCCCTTGACCGCGCGCTCCATCTGCTGCGGGGTGCGCGGCGGTTCCACCGCGATGGTGGGTACCTCTTCGGGGACCGCGCCGTACTCGTGCAGCCGGTCGGAGACGACCGAGGCCTGCTCCCGGGTGCGCGGCACCAGCACCCGCCAGCCGAACAGCGGCTTCGTCTCAAACCAGGACAACTGGTTCCCGCACGCGGCCGCTTGCCCGACCACGGCCACCGCGGCGCCCCGGGTGGTCGCGACGGTAACGCCGGCCGCCTTGAGGTCCGGGCCGATCCGGCCCAGCGTGGTGAGGACCGTCTGCTGGTCGGTCGTCGTCCCGTCCCAGGTGATGGCGAAGGGGGTGGTGTCCGGCCAGCCCGCCGCGATCAGCATCTTGCCGAGGTCGGCGGGCGCGCCCTCCGCCCCTGTGATGATCAGCGTGCCGGGCGCGTGGGCCACCTGGCTGGCGTCGGTGGCGTGGATCACCCGCAACTCCCCGGCGCCGTCGCTGGCCAGCGGGATGCCCGCGTAGCCCGGCACCGCGGTGGCCGCGGGCACTCCGGGCACTACCTCGAAGCGGACCTGCGCCTTCGCGCAGGCCGCCACCTCGCCGGTCCCGCCGTTCAGCAGGGGATCGCCCTCGTACAGCCGGACGGCGAGCTGGCCGTCCTTCGCCGCTGACAGCAGCAGGCGAGCCGTCCCCGGGGCGTCCGCCGCGGGCACGGCGACCGTCGCGTCCGCGGCGAACAGGTGCCGGGTCCGCTCCGCCACCTCGGGCGTGGCCACGACGAGGCCCGCCGAGCCGAGCAGCCGCACCGCTCGCAGCGTGAGGAGCCCGTCGTCGCCCGGTCCGGCGCCCACGAACGCCACCCAGCCGTCCATGTCACTCATGCGCATCATCCCTGTTGTTCGTGGCAGTGTCGGCCGGGGCTTTAGTACCCGGGATAGCGTCTTCCAGAGCCCTGTTTCCGGAAGCTCTGTCTCCCGAAGCACTCCCGGGCACGCCCATGAGCCGCGCCGCGCCACGCGATAGCATCCGCGCGGCCAGGTCGCGGGCGAGGCGCACGCAGTCCGCGGCCTCCGCTTCCCCGTGCTCGCGCACCACTATCATCTCGCCATTCGCGGAATCGTCCAATTCCCCGAGCACCACGCCGTCAAGGCGCAGCCGCCCGCGGCCCGCGTCGGAGGCGAACGCGCCGACCGGGGCGCTGCAGCCCGCCTCCAGCGCCGCCAGCAGGGCCCGCTCCGCGGTAACGGCGGCCCGCGTCGCGCCGTCGTCGGCCACGGTCAGCAACTCGATGAGGGCCGCGTCGCCGGCGCGGCATTCCACGGCGAGCGCTCCCTGGCCCGGGGCTGGCAGCATGGACTCCGGCTCGAAGATCTCGGTGACCAGGTGGGTGCACCCGATCCTGGCCAGTCCCGCATAGGCGAGGACGAGCGCGTCGACGTCTCCGTCGCGCAGCTTGGCCAGCCGGGTGTTGGCGTTGCCGCGGATGGGCACGCAGCTGACGTCGGCGCGCAGCACCGACAGCTGCGCCGCCCGCCGCGGCGAGCCGGTGCCGATCTTCGCGCCCGGGTGCAGGTCGGCGAGCTTCGCGCCGTCCCGCGCGACCAGGGCGTCCCGCGGGTCATCGCGGACCGGGATGGCGGCCAGGGTGATCCCGGCCGGGCTGGCCGTGGGCAGGTCCTTGAGCGAGTGGACGGCGAGGTCCACCTCCCCGCGCAGCAGGGCCTCCCGCAGCGAGCTGACGAAAACGCCGGTGCCGCCGATCTGGGTAAGCTGCGCCTGGCTGACGTCGCCGAACGACGTGATCCCCACGATCTCCACCGGCCGGGCGGTGCGCTCGCTGATGAGCCGCGCCACGTCACCTGACTGGGCGATCGCCATCGGACTCCGGCGACTGCCCAGCCTCAGGGGTGTCGTGTTCGCCCCGGTCACTGGATACCCTCCTGGTCAGGCCCGCACGGTTCGGTGACGGCAAGGGGATCCACGTCGGCACGGGTGACCGCCTCGACCGCCCGCGGGTCAAGGTCGAAGAGGACTCGCAGCGCTATCGCGTAGTCCTCGCCACCCGGCGCGGAGGCGAGCTCCTTTATCCGCACCGTCGGAGCGTGCAACAGCTTGTCTACCACGCGTCGCACCGTGTGGGCTATTTCCTCAAGCGTGTGGCCGCTCAGTCCGTGCTCGCTCAGCCGCCCTTCGAGCCTGGCCAGCTCCGCGTCAACGACGGTGGCCGCCTTCGCCCGCAGGGCCACCACGGTCGGCGTCACCGCGGCCGTGCGCACCGCCAGCCCGTAGGCGGCGAGCTCTTCCTCGATGACCGCCCGGACCGCCGTCAGGTCGGCCGCGCCGACGGCACTGCGGTTGGCACTCCGGATGTCGCTCCGCGTGGCCTGCTGTTCGTCCTCGGCCAGCTGGTCCATCGCCAGCAGGGCGACGCCGGGCATCGCGGCGACGGCGGGATCGACATCCCGGGGCATCGCGAGGTCGAGGAGGACGAGCGGACGATGCTCGGCGGCACCCGTTGCCCGCCGGGCGACCGCTTCCCTGGCCACCGCCTCGGTGATAACCAGCCCGGCGGCGCCAGTGCAGGAGATGACGAGGTCGGCCGCCGCGATGGCGTCCGCCAAGCCCGCGAGGTCAGCCACCTGCCCGCCAACGCCGGCCGCGAGCCGCTCGGCGCGCTCGCGCGTCCGGTTGGCGACCACGACGCGAGTCGCGCCGAGCCGCGTGGCCGTCGCGACCGCCAGTCCGCTCATCGTGCCGGCCCCCACCACCAGCACTTGCCGACCTGCCAGGGAGGCCTGCATGTCCCCGGGGGGGCGAACGGAGTATCCCCCGTGTCGATCCCCCGGCAAAAGGGGAACTCCGTCCCCCTTTTCAGCCCCCTTGCCGGAAGCCTGGCAGATCGCCGCGCCCCCGAGGGGCAAGCTCCCCAGAAGGGGTAGCGCGCGCTCGATCCCGACGCTGACCAGGGACAGGCCCATCCGGTCGATCCCGGTCTCAGCGCGGACCCGCTTGCCCGCGCGCAGGGCAACGCGCCCGAGGTCACGCAGCGACCGGCCCAGCGTCCCGTGCTCTTCGGCCAGCTTGATGGCCGCCCGCACCTGCCCGATGATCTGGTCCTCGCCCACCACCATCGAGTCCAGGCCGCTGGCCACCGATAGCAGGTGCGCCACGGCCCGGTCCTCGTAGTGGACGTACAGGTACGAGGTCAGCTCCGCGACGGGGATTCCCGAGTGCCGGGAAAGGAGCTCGCACACTCCGTTGACGCCGCCGTGGAACCGGTCGACGTCCGCGTAGACCTCCACCCGGTTGCAGGTGGAGATGACGAAGGCCTCCGCGACGTCCGGCAGGCGGACGATGTCGGCCAGCAGCTTCCCCAGCGCGTCGCCGCTGACCGCGGCTCGCTCCAGGGTCGTGATCGGGGCGCTCTTATGGCTCAGCCCGACTACGAGGACGCTCACCTGCTCACCGCCTACGCTTCCGCCACGGAATCCGATTCTTGCCCGAAGCGCTCAGCGAACCTCCGCTGGGCGTGGAAGGCGAGAATCTGCAGCTCAATCGATAGATCGACCTTACGTACGTCCACGCCGTCCGGCACGCTCAAGACCATCGGCGCGAAGTTCAGGATGCTGGTCACGCCGGCCGCGACCAGCCTGTCGCACACCACCTGCGCGGCGCCGGCCGGCGTAGCGATTACTCCGATGGCCACGCTGTTACTCGTGATCACGGACTCAAGTTCGGTCACGTGGCGCACGGTCACCGGGCCGATCGGCCGCCCGACGAGGGAAGGGTCGCTGTCCAGAATCGCAGAGATCTGGAAGCCCCGGGTGAGGAAGCCGCCATAATTCGCCAGCGCCCGGCCGAGGTTGCCGGCCCCGACGATGACCACCGACCAGTTCTGGGTCAGGCCCAGGGCCCGGGACACCTGGTAGACGAGGTATTCAACGTCGTAGCCAACGCCCCGGATCCCGTAGGATCCCAGGTGCGACAGGTCCTTGCGGAGCTTGGCCGAGTTCACCCCGGCGCAGACGGCCAGTTCGTCACTGGAGACCGTGTTAGCCCCCCGCTCGGCCAGCGTGTAGAGCGCTCGCAGGTACACCGGGAGCCTGGCGACCGTTGCCTCGGGGATCCCGCCAGCCACCCTGGCCGGCTCGCCGCCCCCGGGCGGCTCCTCCGGCACGGTCTCGGTATCGGGAATCTCGGCAGCACTGGTCACGCGGCGCTCCTAGCTGGTCGGGCGCTCCTACCTTACGTCGTTTGTGAACAAATGCACAAAGTCACTGGGCTGCTCAGCGGCACACCCCAAACCCCCCAAGCCCCCCGGCTTCCACGGTGTATCGCTCATGCACTCAGGCTACGCCGGCCAGTCCGTCCGCTCCCGGGCTCCCGCCGCCCGGATTGATTACTTGCTGGTAACTACAGCCTCCGGCGCGGCCATGCCCGCAAAGGCACTGCTACCGACTGGGAGCCGCCGGGCCCGGGCCGGGCACCAGCGTGCAACTTACATCGCGGATTTCACGCGGGACGCCAGGGTCCCGCCCCTTCAGGGCAACGTCCCTCCCTCGCGGCCTCACCCGGGCCGGGGCAACGGCCGCGGCGCCGCGCTCCAGGCGGGCCGCCGCGCTCCAGGCGGGCCGCCGCGCTCCAGGCGGGGCGCCGCCGGCGGTGGCCGCTCACCGCGCCGGGGCAGAACCCGCAACGCCCCGGCTCCGCTCACATGTGAGCACCCACACACCTCCCCTGCCCCACCAGCCATCAGGAGTCCAGCGAGGCGTGACAGCCCGTCATGATGACCGGCGACTGCCGTCAGTTATGCCCTCAGTTTCCGACGGTCGTTGCAACGGTGCCGGTAGATGGCACCTTCCGTGGTCACCATACGCGGTGGGCGGGCGCGGGGGTGTCGCGCGTTCCCGGGGCAGGCGCTTGCGCCTGGCCCTTGGGGTCCTGCCGTCAGGGGCCGCAGTGGCTCCGGGGTCAGGGCCGGCCCGGCAGGGCCGCCGCGCAGCGGTGCCGCAGGGCAGCCTTGAGGCCGGAGGGGCGGCCCCGCATGATGCGCGGCATCCCTTCCGGTGGTGAGCGGCGGCGCCAGCCGCCTCCTTGTCCTGGCTTCCCTGGCCCCTCAGGCGGCCTGCTCGTCCAGGAACGCGGCCAGGGCCTCGGCCGGGGTCTTCCAGCCCAGCGTCATGCGGGGGCGGCCGTTGAGCTCATCGGCGACGGCCTGCAGCCTTGCGGGGTCGGAGGGGATGTCGGTTCCCTTAGGGAAGTACTGGCGCAGCAGCCCGTTGGTGTTCTCGTTGCTGCCCCGCTGCCACGGGGAGTGCGGGTCAGCGAAGTAGACCTCCACCCCGGCGGCGACGGCGATCTCCCGGTGCCGTGTCATCTCCGTGCCCTGGTCCCAGGTCAGCGACCGGCGCAGCGCGGCCGGCAGGCCGCCGATGACCGGCACCACGGCGCCGGCGAACGCGTCCGGGCCCTTGCCGTCCGGCAGCGGGACCAGCATGACGAACCGGGTCGCGCGCTCCACCAGCGTCCCGACCGCGGTCTTCCCGGCCCGGCCGATGACCAGGTCGCCCTCCCAGTGCCCGGGCACCGCCCGGTCCGCCGCCTCGGCCGGCCGCTCGCTGATGCTGACCATCCCCGGGATCTTGCCGCGCCCGTCCCGCCCGGCCGCCCGCCGGGGCCGGCGGATCGCCCGCCCGGAGCGCAGGGACGCCGCCAGCTCCCGGCGCAGCGCGCCGCGCCCTTGCACGTACAGCGACTGGTAGATCGTCTCGGTCGACACCCGCATCTCCGGCCTGCCGGGGAACTCCGCCTCCAGCCTCGCAGAGACCTGCTGCGGCGACCACCGCAGCTCCAGCTTCTGCCCTACCCACTGGCGAAGCTCGCCGTTCACGGCCAGCTTCGCCGGCTTGGGCCGCCGCGCCCGCTCCCGCGCCAGGTGCCCCGCCACGCTGGCCCGGTACCCCCGCCCCGCGCCGTTCCTGCGCACCTCCCGCGACACCGTCGACGCGCTGCGCCCCAGCCGCGCCGCGATCACCCGGCACGAGTCCCCCGCCGCCAGCCCGACCGCGATCTCCTCCCGCTCCCACCCCCGCAGGTACCGCCCCGACGCCGGCGCCGCCGGCGGCCGCACCCCGCCAGCCGCCCGCATCCACCGCCACCCCGCACGCCCGCTCGCCCCCGCCCGCGCAGCCGCCTCATCAACCAGCAGCCCCTCCCGGACCCCGTCCCAGAACGCCGCCTCCACCGCACGCGGCAACCGCGGCCGCCCACCAAACGCCACAACGAACCTCCAGACAGGCAACCGATGCAACGACCCAAAGAATCCGCCGGCATAACTAACGGCACTCGCGGCGGGCCGGGGCTCAGGGGGGCTGCCCACCTGGCGAGTGAATCGGATATGCCGCGCATTTTGGACGCCGTCATGACCCGGGACGCCGTCGTAGTGCTAACTAGGCTCGCGGGCAT
>JAICUO010000699.1 GCA_025935815.1 Streptosporangiaceae bacterium | reverse complement strand
CTTGCCGCCCAGGCCCACGGTGACCGCGCCGACCGGCCGGACGTCTACGTAGCCCGCCTGCTGACCGAGCCGCCAGACCTGCTCAACGACGCCGGCGGTGTCGGCGACCGGCTCGGTGTTGGCCATCGCGTGGACGGCGGTGAACCCGCCGAGCGCCGCCGCCCGGGTGCCGGTCTCCACTGTCTCGGCGTCCTCGCGGCCCGGCTCGCGCAGGTGTGCGTGCAGGTCGACGAGGCCGGGCAGCGCGACCAGGCCAGCCGCGTCCAGGACCTGGGCGACGCCGGCCGTGAGGTCCGGCCCGACCGCCGCGATCACCCCGGCGGCGAGGCGGATGTCGGCAACCTCGCCGCCGGCGATGCTCGCGCCCTTGATCAGCCATTCTCCGGTTACATCGCTCACAGCGCCTCCTCTGCCCCGCCGAGCATCAGGTACAGCACGGCCATCCGGACGGTGACCCCGTTGGCCACCTGCGCCACGATGGTCGAGCGCGGCGAATCGGCGACCTCGGCGGCGATCTCCACTCCCCGGTTCATGGGGCCGGGGTGCATGACGATCGCGTGCTCGGGCAGCAACGCCATCCGTCCGGCGTCCAGGCCGTAGCGACGGCGGTACTCGCGGATCGACGGGAAGTAGGCCGCCGTCATGCGCTCGTGCTGCACCCGCAGCATCATCACCACGTCGCTCTTGCCCAGCTCCGCGTCCAGGTCGTAGCTGACCTTGCACGGCCAGCTGGCGACCGCGTGCGGGATGAGCGTTGGCGGGGCGACCAGCGTCAGCTCGGCGCCCAGCGTGCTCAGCAGCAGGACGTTCGAACGGGCGACGCGGCTGTGCAGGATGTCGCCGACGATCGTTACGCGCACGCCGTCCAGGGCCGTCCCGCGCTGGTCGCCGCCGTGCTGGTTAACGCCGCCGAGCCGCTGCCGGATGGTGAACGCGTCGAGCAGCGCCTGCGTGGGATGCTCGTGCGTCCCGTCGCCGGCGTTGATCACGCTGCCGGTGACCCAGCCCGCCAGCCGGTGCGGCGCCCCGGACGCGCCGTGCCTGATCACGATGGCGTCAGCGCCCATCGCCTCCAGGGTCAGCGCGGTGTCCTTGAGGCTTTCGCCCTTGGCGACGCTGGAGCCCTTGGCGGAGAAGTTGATCACGTCGGCGGACAGCCGCTTGGCGGCTGCCTCGAACGATGTCCGCGTGCGGGTGGAGTCTTCGTAGAACAGGTTGACCACGGTGCGGCCGCGCAGCGTGGGCAGCTTGCGGATCGGCCGCCTGGCGACGCTGGCGAGCTCTGCCGCGGTGTCGAGGACGAGCACTGCCTCCTCGCGGCTCAAGTCCGCGGCCGAGATCAGGTGGCGCTTCACTGCTCACGCCAGCCGAGCAGCACGGAGTCTTCCCCGTCGGTCT
This sequence comes from Streptosporangiaceae bacterium, assembly GCA_025935815.1. GTDB lineage: Bacteria > Actinomycetota > Actinomycetes > Streptosporangiales > Streptosporangiaceae > Trebonia. Next base: position 2,534 of record JAICUO010000699.1, on the reverse strand, counting down.
CCTCCAGGAGCACCCGGACCACCTCACGGTGCGCCGTCGGGAGGTTCTTGCCCACGTAGTCGGCCCGGATGGGCAGCTCACGATGGCCCCGGTCGACCAGGACGGCCAGTTGCACCGCGCGCGGGCGGCCCAGGTCGTTCAACGCGTCCAGGGCGGCCCGGATCGTCCGCCCGGAAAACAGCACGTCATCAACGAGGACGACAGTCTTGCCGTCTATCCCGTCGGGCGGCACCTCAGTGCGGCGTAGTGCCCGGGCCGGGCGCAGCCTCAGGTCATCGCGGTGCAAGGTGACATCGAGCGAGCCCGCCGGGATGTCAGCTCCCTCAAAGGAGCTGATCCGGGCGGCCAGGCGGCGAGCCAGCGGGACGCCGCGCGTGGGGATGCCGAGCAGGATGACCTGGTCGCCGCCATGCGTGCGCTCCAGGATCTCGTGGGCGACCCGGCTCAGCGCGCGGCGGATCTCCTCCGCGGCGAGGACTGCCTTCCACTCTGCTTGCCCTGGGGGGACGACCCCCGTGGAACCCCCCGACTCTGCTTGCGCTGGGGGGACGACCCCCGTGGAACCCCCCGAAGCGGCTTTTCCCTGGGCGGTACCCTGTCCAGTCCCCTGCTCATGACGCGGCCGCGGTGTCATCGCGCACACAGGTCACGACCTCCTTCCCCGTCTCACGGGACGGTCCTTAAAGGATGCCTACGCCCCTAACCGTACAGTCCCCCCTCGGAGGGTCCGCGCCAGCCCCTGGCTCCCCAGCCCCAGCAGCCTCCCGCCGCGTGAAACCCGAGGTAGCCCGGGCCTCTCCCGGGGGGCCGGCCAACCCGGCAAACCCCCGCCCCGCACGGGCCGCAGTCCGTAGAATCCGGCTACACCGCCCGGGCCCTTGGCGTTCGCACCGGGGCTCGCGCGGCTCGCCCCGCCGCTCACAGGTTCGCTTGCCGCCGCTCCTTCGCCTCGCGGGGCTGCCCGCAGTCGGGGGTGGTAGCCATCGCCTAGGACAGGTTCCCGCTGCAAGGGAGGACTTCACCGACTCGCCGGCACTCCCGCCCACGCCCGGCGAGTGATCTTGATCCCACTCAGTGACCATGAGAGAATGTGATTTAGATCACATAAGACAGACTGTGACATAACGTCCGGCGATCTCGGGAGAGTTCTCGTCCGGCCGCCCGGAACTCATGAAACCCGATTACATCGGGGGTTGTCGTGTTTCGGGGGAGGGTACATAGCGATCCGTGAGGCAAGCCCGGTTACTGGACGAGTTCAACCAGTTTTTGCCATTCGGCTTGACCTTGTCGCCTTCGCCGCCTACCGTCACTGTGCGTAACCGTTACCGTAAGCGACGATTGGCCGGGAAACCGAGGAAACATGCCATCTGAGTACGCAAAGACACTCGGCGCGCGACTGCGCGCCATCCGCACCCAGCAAGGACTCTCCCTGCACGGCGTCGAGGAGAAGTCCCGCGGCCGCTGGAAGGCCGTCGTCGTCGGTTCCTACGAGCGGGGCGACCGGTCGGTGACCGTCCAGAAGCTCGCCGAGCTCGCCGAGTTCTACGGGGTCCCGGTCTCCGAGCTCCTGCCGGGCGACGCCGCGCCCGCCGTGATCCCGACCGCACCCAAGCTCGTCATCGACCTCGAGCGGATGAACTCGCTGCCCAAGGAGAAAGTCGGCCCGCTCGCGCGGTACGTCGCGACAATCCAGGCACAGCGCGGTGACTACAACGGCCGAGTGCTGTCGGTGCGGCATGAGGACCTGCGCTCGCTCGCGGTCATCTACGACAAGTCGCCCGCCGACTTGACTGAGGAACTGATCAGCTGGGGCGTGCTGGACGCGGACGCGCGCAGCGCGAGCATCGAGTCTTTCTGAAAGACGCAGCCTGAGAGGCAGTATCGCTGAACAGGCAGTATCGCTGAGGGGGCACTGCCCGCTAACCCCCCGCCCGCCCGGCACGATCACGATGGCCGGGTGGGCGGAACCTCAGCTAGCTGGCCTGAGCGGGTATCGCCCATGGCCGTCGATGCCCAGCGCCCGCTCCGCCACCGACAAGAACGTTCGCGCGTCCCTGATCAGGTCTTCAGCTTCCCGGGCCGACGCCGCCCTCGGCAGTCCCGCCTCCGCGGCCGCCCGCTTGGCAGCACTCGCCGCGAAGAACGCGGCCCATTCCGACAGAGTTGGCTCCGCTTGCGGGAGCAGCTCCCACACGCTGCGCGGGCGCCGTCGCCTGCTTCCCGTCCCCGGCTCGCCGCGAGCCGCCACGATCGCCGCCGCCGCCCGCAGCGCCGCCAGGTGCGCGCAAATGTACCGGGTGCCCGGATCCGCCTCCGTACAAGCCTCCGCCAGGCCGCGCCGCGCCTGATCGAGCAGGCTGAGCACCGTGGCCGGCACCCGACGCGGGCCTATGACCTCCCCGCTGGCCTCCATGCCGGGCAGCACGTCGTCGCGCACGGCCGCCGTGTTGACAAGCTCCGTGTTGACTAGCCCCGTGTCGGCAAGCTCCGTGTCGGCAAGCTCCGTGTCGGCAAGCCCCGGGCCGGCCCGCCCT
>JAICUO010000682.1 GCA_025935815.1 Streptosporangiaceae bacterium | reverse complement strand
GTGCCCTCGTAGATGCGGAACAGGCGGGCATCGCGGTAGATCCGCTCGACGGTGACGCCCCGCATGTAGCCGACCCCGCCGTGGACCTGGACGGCGCGGTCGGCGACCCGGCCCACCATCTCCGAGCAGAAGTACTTCGCGCACGACGGGCCGAGCCGGCGATCGGCGCCGGAATCGAAGTCAGCCGCCGCCGACACCACGAGCGCGCGGCCGGCCAGCACGTCGGTCTGCGAGTCGGCGATCAGGCCCTGGATGAGCTGGTAGTCGGCGATCACGTGGCCGCCCTGCTTGCGGCCGAGCGCGTACGCGACGGTCTCATCCAGCGCCCGCTGCGCGAGGCCCACGCACACCGCGGCGATGTGCAGCCGCCCGTGCGCCAGGCAGCGCATCGCGGTCAGGTACCCTTCCCCGGGCGTGCCGATCAGCGCCCCGGCGGGAACGCGAGCCTCATCGAAGCGGACCTCCGACGTCCACGCCCCCTGCTGGCCCATCTTGCCGTCCTTCGGGCCGACGGTCACCCCGGGCCTGCCCGCCTCGACCATCAGCACCGAGATCTGGCCCGCCGCCGGGCCGTCGGCATGCCGCGCGAATACCATGAACACGTCCGCGACGGGCGCGTTGGTGATGAACCGCTTCAGCCCGCTGATCACCCACTCAGCGCCGTCGGCGGACACCGACGTGGCCAGCCCGGCCGGGTCCGACCCGGCCTCCTCCTCCGTCAGCGCGAACGACGCGGTCCACTCGCCGCTGGCCAGCCTGGGCAGGAACTGCTTCTTCTGCTCTGGCGTGCCGCCTTCCAGCAGCACGTGCCCGGCGATCCCGTTATTGGTCCCGAACATCGACCGGAACGCCGGCGTGGTGTACCCGAGCTCCATGACCAGCCGGACCTCCTGCGACATCGACAAGCCGAGGCCGCCGTACTCCTCAGGGATCGCGAAGCCGAACAATCCCATCCGCGCCGCTTCCTCGCGCAGTTCGGCGGGCATCTCGTCGGTCTCGTCGATCTCCGCCTCCCGGGGGATGACCCGGTCCCGCACGAGGGAGCGGACGGTATCGAGGACGTCTTCGAGGTCGGCATTGTCCATCGGGGATCGGGTCCTTTCCTCAGCTGGGCCTAACCGCGGGGGCCGGCCTGCTCCGAGGGTAGCCGCCGGGTCCGCGGCGTGCCCGTCCCAGGCCGCGCGGGGCGCGCAGCTCACGGACGTTAACCTGTGAGGGCTAGCCGCACGGAAGCAGAGGAACCATCATGAACGACGCTGTGATCTGCGAGCCGGTCCGCACCGCGGTCGGCCGATACGGGGGAGCGCTGAAGGACGTGGCGCCGGCCACGCTCGGTGCCACCGTCATCAAGGCGCTGATCGAACGCACGAAGCTCGACCCGGCTGTCGTCGATGACGTCATCTTCGGCCAGTGCTACCCGAACGGCGAGGCGCCCGCCACCGGCCGGGTGGCCGCCCTCGACGCCGGGCTTCCGATCGAGGTGCCCGGGCTCCAGCTCGACCGGCGTTGCGGCTCCGGCCTGCAGGCGGTGCTCGACGCCGCGATGCGGGTGCAGACCGGCGTCGCCGATGTCGTCATCGCCGGCGGCGCGGAGTCCATGAGCCAGGTCGAGTACTACTCGCAAGCCATCCGCTGGGGCGCGCGGGGATCCGACGCCACGCTGCACGACCGGCTCAACCGGGCCCGGGAGACCGCCGGCGGCGCCAACTACCCGGTCCCCGGCGGCATGCTGGAGACCGCCGAGAACCTGCGCCGCGAGTACGCCATCGCGCGCGAGGAGCAAGACGAGTACTCGGCGCGCTCCCACCAGCGTGCCGTCGCCGCCCACGCCGCAGGCCGCTTCCAGGACGAGATCATTCCGGTGACGATCACCGGCAAGCGCGGTGATACCGTCTTCGAGGTCGACGAGCACCCGCGGGCCGACACGTCCGTGGAAATCCTCGCCCGGCTCCGGCCGGTGCGGCTGCGCCAGGACCCGGAGTCCACCGTGACCGCCGGCAACTCCAGCGGCCAGAACGACGCGGCCGCCGCCTGCCTGGTCACCACGGCCGGCAAGGCCGCCGAGCTTGGCCTGCGGCCGCTCGCCCGGCTGGTCAGCTGGGGAGTCGCCGGGGTCGAGCCGGCCCGCATGGGCATCGGCCCGGTCCCATCGACGGCTAAGGCCCTGGCCAGGGCCGGGCTGACCCTGGCCGACATCGACTTGATCGAGCTCAACGAGGCGTTCGCGGCTCAGGTTCTGGCCGTCACCCGCGCCTGGGACTTCGGGGACAAGGACTTCGACCGGCTCAACGTCAACGGCTCGGGCATCTCGCTGGGCCACCCGGTCGGCGCCACCGGCGTCCGCATCCTGGCCACCGGCCTGCGCGAGCTGCACCGCCGCGACGGCCGCTACCTGCTGGAGACCATGTGCAGCGGCGGCGGCCAGGGCCTGGCCGCTGTCTTCGAGAAGGTCTAACGCTCACAAGTCGCCGCGACCGAGGCAAACCCGCATGTCTTACTTGAGCTCGGGGACCGCTGAGCCGAGGATGTCGATGATCTTCTCCGGCTCGGTGATGTCCCTGGCGAAGACGTACGCGGCGACGAAGCCGGCGTCCCGCATGGCGGCCGCCTCCCGGACGAAGTCGTCCTTCGTCGTTGACGGGTCGAGAGCCAGCATCGTGGTCTTCTCGATCTGCTCGTAGTCGCGGCCGACCGTGTCGCAGTGCCCCTTGAGGACCTCAAGCTTGCGGGCGGCGTCGGGTCCGCCCCAGAAGTTGCACGCGTCCGCGTACTGGGCGACCAGGCGCAGGGTCTTCTTCTCGCCGCCGCCGCCGATCATCAGGAACGGGCGCGGCCGGGACAGGCTCTGCGGGGAGTTCAGCGTCCGGCCCAGCTGATAGTGCTTGCCCGCGAAGGGCGCTTCGGACTCCGACCACATCTGCAGGCAGATCTGGATGGCCTCCTCCAGCCGCTCGAATCGCTCAGCCACCGGCGGGAAGCTAAAGCCCAGGCCGGCCGACTCGTCGCCGTTCCACGCCGCGCCGATGCCCAGGCCCGCGCGCCCGCCCGACAGCACGTCCAGCGTCGTCACCGCCTTGGCGAGCAGGCCCGGCTCGCGGTAGGTGACGCCGGTGACGAGGGTGTGCAGCTTCGCGGTGGTGGTGTGCGCGGCCAGGAAGCCGAGCGCGGTGTAGGCCTCGAGCATCTCGTGCTCCGCGGGCCCCACCCCCCGGATCTGCCAGAAGTGGTCCATCACGGTGATCCGGGTGATCCCGGCGTCCTCCGCGCTCTTCGCGTGCCGGGCGAGCCGCAGTCCCAGCTCCGCCGCCCCGCCATTCCAGGTGAAGTCCGCGATGTGCAAGCCAAGTTCCATTGGGCAACTCCTTGCGTACGTTGTGTGATGTGGAGGGGGTAGGCAGGGCTAGGCTTGCGATCGCTCCTCGCGAGCGAGGCGCGAGTAGGTGCCGATCTTCGCGTTGAGCACCTTGAGGCACTCCCGCTGGGCCGCGAGCGCTCGCCGTACCTCCTCGCGGTGACGCTTGAGGAGCTCCAGGCGCTCGTTCTCGCCTGCGCCGGACCGCACCAGCTCCGCGTACCGCTGCATGTCACTGACCGGCATGCCGGTCTCGCGGAGCTTGGTGACGAGGGTGAGCCAGTCAAGGTCCGCGTCGGTGAACCGGCGGCGTCCGTCGCCGCCGCGGGCGACCGGGCCGACGAGGCCAATGCGCTCGTACCAGCGCAGCATGTGCAAAGACAGGCCGCACTTCTCCGCGGCCTCCCTGATGCTCCAGGTCGTCACGCCACCGAGCCTATGAGTTAGAGTCCGCTCTAACGCAACTGGCCGACAACCCCGACGCGGTAGCGTGTCCCCCATGGCCACTTTGCGCTTCGGGGTCGTGAGCGAGTCGGTGCGGGACGGCCGAGCGTGGCTTGACTTCGCCCGGCGGGTGGAAGGCAGCGGGATCGGCGTGCTGCTCCTGCGCGACCATTTCTCGGCAGGGCCGTTCGGCCAGCAGCTGGCACCGTTCAGCGGCCTGGCCGCGGCGGCGGCGGTGACCACCCGGCT
>JAICUO010000439.1 GCA_025935815.1 Streptosporangiaceae bacterium | reverse complement strand
TGCGCCCGCTCCGTCGCGTAGAACCGCAGCAGGTCGTGGAATCGGTACCAGTCCGCGTCAGGAGATTCCAGCAGGTGCGCGTCGACGAGGCTCTCCAGGGCATCGGCGACCGCGCCCTCATCGGCGACGCCGAGCAGCGCGGCCGCCGCGGGCAGGCTGATCGATGACCCTTGCCACAGGCCCAGCAGGCGGAACGCCCGCGCCGAGCCGATGCCGGCCCCGCGCGGCAGGCTGTCGTAACTGACCTGGAAGCTGGCCCGGACGGCCAGGTCGCCGAGCTTCAGCTCATCGAGGCGGCGGTGCTCGTCGCGCAGCCGCCGCGCCATCGTGGCGATCTGCCACTGGCGGCGGGCGGCCAGCCGGGCGGCGCAGATCCTGATCGCCAGCGGCAAGCCCGCGCAGGCGACCAGCAGCTCGGCCGTGGCGTCCGGCTCGGCGAGCGCGCGGCCGTCGTCGAGGATCCGGGTGAACAGGGCCAGCGCCTCGTCATCATCGAGCACGTGCAGGTCGACATAGCGCGTGCTGGCCAGGTCGGCGGTCCGGTTGCGGGTGGTGACCAGCACCGCGCACGCCGCGCTGCCCGGCAGCAGTGGCCGCACCTGGGCGTTGTCTCGCGCGTTGTCGAGGACGACGAGGATCCGCCGGCCGGTCAGCCGGGTGCGGAACAGGGCCGCGCGCTCCTCGTCCCCGGCCGGCACCTTGCTGCCCTCCACGCCCAGGTCGCGCAGGAACCGGGCGAGCACGTCGCCCGGTGCCAGCGGCTGCGGGGTCGCGCCCAGCAGGTCGACGTACAGCTGGCCGTCCGGGAACTGGTCCCGGATCTGGTGCGCGGCGTGAATGGCGAGCGTTGTCTTGCCCAGCCCGCCGGCGCCGGCGACGAAGGCGATCGGCACCGCCCCCGGGCTGCCCGCCGCCCCCACGGAGTGACCCCCCGCGGAGTGACCCCCCGCGGAGTGACCCCGCGCGGAGTGGCCCTGGGTCAGCATGTCGCACAGGTGCCGCACGTGCTCTTCCCGCCCGGTGAAGTCACCGATGTCGGCGGGGAGCTGGGCCGGGCGGGGCATCGCCGGGTCGGGCGCCATCGCCGGCGGCGCGGGCGCGGCGGTGGCGGCCTCGGCCGTTCCGGCGGCGGGGACCCCCTCGGGGGCGACGAAGCTGCCCACGGAGATCCGGCCGGTGAGGTCCTCGTCGGGGACGTCCTCGGCCGCCTCGGCTTTACCGGCGTCCAGATGGCCGTCGGCCAGCGGCACGGCCGTCTCCCGGATGGCGGGGCCGGCGCCGGCGGCCGCGTCGGCCGCCAGGATCTCCGCGTAGAGGCGCTGCAGCTCGGCACCGGGGTCGACGCCCAGCTCCTCGGCGATCGCCTCCCGCGCCCGGGCATAGGCCCCCAGGGCCTCGGCGTGCCGGCCGGCCGCGTCCAGGGCGCGCATCAGCAGCAGCCACAGGCCCTCACGCAGCTGGTTTTCGGAGACGAGGCGGCGCAGCTCCGGGATTACCTCGGCCGGGCGACCGCAGGCGAGAGCGGCCTGCGCCCACAGTTCGGCCGCCGACAGCCGCAGCTCCGTGGCGTGCTCGGCCGCGGCGCTGATGAGCGGAGACGGGATGACGTCGGCCAGGAACGGTCCCCGGTACAGGCCGAGCCCCGCGGCGAGCAGGGCGGCGGCGCGCACCGCGTCGCCGCCTTCGAGCGCGGACCGCCCGTCCGCGACGAGCTCATCGAACCGGCGCGCGTCCAGGTCGCCGTCGGCCAGGCTCAGCACGTAACCCGGCGACCGGTAGGCCAGCAGCTTCCCGTCGGCGTCGCCGAGCAACCGCCGCAGCCGCAGCACGTAGATGCTGATCAGGTTCTTGGCGGTGTCCGGCGGCTCGTCGCCCCACAATTCGTCCATCAGCGAGTCGGTGGAGACGACCTGCCCGGAGCGCACCAGCAGGCAGGCCAGCAGGGACCGCCACTTAGGAGAGCCGATCGGCTGCCACTGGTCGCCGGTCAAGACCTCGAGCGTGCCAAGGATGCGAATGCGCATTAAGCGAACCCGTCGATGCGCACTTCTTGTCTCCTCCGTCTCCTGAGGTCGCGACGACGCTCGGCAGCGCGGCATCGCTGCCGGTGGTTGAGTACGCGGGTTCCCTCCGGGCTCGATGGCTCCGTCAGCAGCTTCACTTAATCATGATTCAAGTCCCATGGCCAGTTGAAGTCATCGGATGGCTCGGCGATTAAGCGGCCCGGTCGCGCGCCGCCGTGCGGCTCAATCGCGGCTCAATCGGGGTCTGCCAATCTCATTCTCAGGTTCCGCGGAGTACGAGGGGCGGGGCGGGACCCCCAGTCCGGACCGGACGGTCGCGGGGGCACCGTCCGGTACGGACCGGGACTGACAGGACGGGGTCAGTTAGGCGGGGGCCACCGGCAGGGCCGCCGGAGCGGGGCGGGCGCTCCGGTGACCCGAAGGCACCCCCGTCCCGCCAAACCGGGGAATGGCGGGACGGGGGGCTGGCCCTTCCCGGTTAGCTTTGGCCGTCGAAGAGGCTGGTCACGGAGCCATCGTTGAAGACCTCATTGATCGCGCGGGCGATCAGCGGGGCGATGGACAGCACCGTCAGCTTGTCGAACTGCTTTTCTTGGGGGACGGGCAGCGTGTTGGTGATGACCACCTCGCTGATCCGCGAGTTCTTGAGGTTGTCCACCGCCGCCCCGGACAGCACGCCGTGGGTGGCGGCCGCGATGACCCGCTCGGCCCCCTGCTCGAACAGCGCGTCCGCCGCCTTGGTGATCGTCGCGCCGGTGTCGATCATGTCATCCACCAGGATGCAGGTGCGCCCGGCGACCTGCCCGACGACCTCGAATACCTTCACCTGGTTGGCCACGTGCGGGTCACGGCGCTTGTGGATCATCGCCAGGGGCGTACCCAGCCGGTCGGTCCACCGCTCGCAGACCCGTACCCGGCCGGCGTCCGGGGCGACCACCGTCACGTGGTTGACGTCGAGCTTGGCGGCGAGGTAGTCCGCGAGGATCGGCAGGGCGAACAGGTGGTCCACCGGCCCGTCGAAGAAACCCTGGATCTGCGCCGTGTGCAGGTCGACGGCCATCAGGCGGTCGGCGCCCGCGGTAGCGAACAGGTCCGCGACCAGCCGCGCCGAGATCGGCTCGCGGCCCGCGCTCTTCTTGTCCTGGCGCGCGTAGCCGAAGAACGGCATGACCACCGTGATCCGCTTGGCCGAGGCCCGCTTGAGCGCGTCCACCATGATCAGGTGCTCCATGATCCACTGGTTGATCGGCGCGGTGTGGCTTTGCAGCACGAAGGCGTCGCAGCCGCGCACCGACTCCAGGAACCTGACCATGATCTCGCCGTTGGCGAAGTCATACAGCCGGGCCGGGGTGGGCTCGATGCCTATGCAGTCGGCGACCTCGGCCAGCAGCTGCGGGTACGCCCGGCCGCCGAGCAGCATCAGTTTCTTCTGACTCGTCGCGGTCACCCCGGTCACGTTAGCTACTCTCCTTCATCTGCTGAAGATGCGTCCTGCGCCGGACGAGCCCGGCCGGCCGCGGCCGCGGACCGTGTTCCCTCGCGGTTGCGCAGGACCCAGCCGTCGGAGTTGTGCTGACGGCCGCGAGCGACGCCCAGGTCTCCGGCGGTGACGTCATCGGTGATGGCCGAGCCGGCGGCGGTGTAGGCCCCGTCCGACACCGTGACCGGGGCCACGAGCACCGTGTTGCTGCCGACGAACGCGTGCTCGCCGATGGTGGTGGGCCACTTGCTCTGGCCGTCGTAGTTGGCGAAGATGGTGCCCGCCCCGATGTTGGCGCCCGCGCCGATGGTCGCGTCCCCGACGTAGGTGAGGTGCGGCACCTTGGCGCCCGGGCCGACGGTCGACTTCTTGACCTCGACGTGGCAGCCGATGTGGGCGCCCTCGCCGATGACCGCCAGCGGGCGCAGGTACACGTTCGGCCCGAGGGTCGCGCGCGCGCCTACGCTCGCCTGCCGGCTGACGATGTTGACCAGCTCGGCGTCGGCCCCGACGGTGGTGTCGGCGAGCAGGCAGTTCGGGCCGACCCTGGCGCCCTCCCCGATGGCGGTGGCCCCTTCCAGCTGGGTATTCGGCCGGATCTCGGCGTCCTGGCCGATCGTCACGGTCACGTCCACCCAGGTGCTCGCCGGGTCGATGACCGTCACTCCGTTGAGCATGTGCTGCCTGAGCAGGCGGTCGTTGAGCACGCGGCGCGCCGCGGCGAGCTGCACCCGGTCGTTGACGCCCTCGATCTCCTCCGCGTCGGCGGCGATCACGCTGCCGATCCGGTGCCCGTCGGCCCGCAAGATCGCGATGACGTCGGTCAGGTACTCCTGTCCCTGCGCGTTGTCGGTGGCCACCCGCTTGATCGCGTCCGCGAGGAGCGCGCCGTCGAAGGCGTAGCAGCCGGAGTTGATCTCGTCGATGGCCCGTTCGGCCGGGGTGGCGTCGGCGTGCTCGACGATCCGCGCTAGCGTCCCCGCCTCGTCGCGGACGATGCGACCGTACCCGGCGGGATCGGGGACCCGCGCCGATAGCACCGTCACCCCGTTCCCCTCCGCCCGGTGGATGCTGGCCAGCTCCTGGAGGGTCTGGCTGCGCAGCAGCGGCATGTCCCCGTAGGTGACGACGACGATGCCGGGGATGGCGCCCAGGGACTCGGTCACCACGCGGATCGCGTGCCCGGTGCCTAGCTGCTGCTCCTGGAGCACCACGTCGGCATCCGGGGCCAGGCGGGCGACCTCCGCGCCAACCTGGTCGCGGCCGTGGCCGGTGACGACGACGAGCCTTTCCGGGTCCAGATCACGGGCGGCTGCCACCGCGTGCCCGATCATGCTGCGCCCGCACAAGGCGTGCAGCACCTTCGGGGTACGCGACTTCATGCGCTTCCCCTCGCCCGCGGCGAGGATGATGACAGCGGCCGGGCGACTATGGCTCACGCGCAGATGTCTCCTCGGATGTCGCGCCAATGCATGCCGGGATCATCCCCGGCACGACCGGGGCGGGTCGGCGCGGAGCTGTTTACCCACCCCTAACCTGCAGGATACCGTTCCGCCCCGGGCGAGGGTCGCCGTAGTCCACCGGATCTCCCCGGCCGCCGGTTGCCCGGTGCCCGTTATTTCTTGGTCGACTGCCTGGCCGGCTGATCGCCGGGGACCATGTCGGGGACGACCAGCTCGCTGGGCTCTTCGCCGCTGGCCTTGGCGGCCCTGCCCCCGGTCGCCCCCGTCAGCGCGGAGGCCACCGCCCCGAGGACGCAGCAGGCGATCGCGAACCCGAACGCGATGCCGATCCCGTCGTGGAACGGCTGGGTGATCACGCTCGGGAAGAACTGCCGGCCGGTCAGGTAGGCGGCATGCGAGGCGGGCAGGTGCGACAGCACCGCCGGGCCGAGCAGCTGCTGCATGGGGTTGTAGCCGAGGAACGCGGCGAACAGCACGCCGATCGGCGGAAGGCCGGCGATCACGTTCGCCGACGAGGCCGGGACGCCCTGCGCGGTAAGCCCGCCGAACAGGGTGTGCGGCAGGCCGCTGGCCAGGCCGGTGACCATCAGCGAGAAGAAGATGCCGATGGACAGCACGGAGGCGGAGTTCATGAAGGTGGCGATCATGCCGCCCGCCGCGCCGCGCGCGTCGGCCGGGACCGAGTTCATCATCTCGGCCCGGTTGGGCGAGGTGAACAGGCCCATCCCGAGGCCGTTCAGCGCGACCACGACCGCGAACTCCCAGTAGGGGAAGTTCACTGACAAGAAGATCAGCGCCACGAAGGTGACCGCGGTCAGCAGCGGCCCGCCGATGGTGAACGCCTTCGCGCCCATCCGGTCGGACAAGATCCCGGCCAGCGGCGCGGAGACCAGGAAGCCGATCGTCAGCGGGATCAGGTAGATGCCCGCCCACAGCGGGGTCTGCTCGTAGCTGTAGCCGTGCAGCGGCAGCCAGATGCCCTGCAGCCAGATGATCAGCATGAACTGCATGCCGCCGCGGCTCATCGCCATCAGCAGGCTGCCGATGTTGCCGAAGGTGAACGCCCGGATCTTGAACAGCGAGATGCGGAACAGCGGCTCGGCTACCCGCAGCTCGACGAAGACGAACGCGATCAGCGCGATCACCCCGCCCGCCAGCGCGCCGATCACCCAGGGGTTGGTCCACCCCATGGCGCTGTGGCCATACGGCTGGAGGCCGTAGGTGATGGCGACGAGGATCGCGATCAGGCCCGACCCGAACAAGATGTTGCCCCACCAGTCCATCTCAGCGTGCCTGCGCTCGCTGACGTCGTGCAGCATGAAGTAGGCCCAGATGGTGCCGAAGACGCCGATCGGCGCGGAGACCAGGAAGACCAGGCGCCAGTCGACCGGGCCGAGTACGCCGCCGAGGATCAAGCCGATGAACGACCCGGCGATGGCCGCGATCGAGTTCAGCCCGAGCGCGGTGCCGCGCTGGTTGGCCGGGAACGCGTCGGTGAGTATCGCCGTGGAGTTGGCGAACAGGAACGCGCCGCCGATGCCCTGGACGACGCGCCAGATGATGAGCCACAGCGCGGCGGTAACGCCGTGCATGTAGGTCAGGGTCAGCGCGATCGACGCGACGCTGAAGATCGCGAAGCCCATGTTGTACATGCGCACCCGGCCGTACATGTCGCCCAGCCGGCCGAACGACACCACCAG
>JAICUO010000404.1 GCA_025935815.1 Streptosporangiaceae bacterium | reverse complement strand
TTCCGGCGTGACCTGTACTGCTCGCTGGGGTTGCGCCGCGATGCCCTGTTCGAGGCGTGCGACGCGCTGGCGTGCCGGCCGGAGCGGGTGCACATGCTGGCGGAGTTGTGCCTGGAAGCGGAGTGCCGCCGGGGCCACGGAGGCGTCTACGATGCCCTGAACTGCGGCGAAGTCCGGATCGCCCGCCTGCGCAGGGCGGTTTCCGGGATCCCGCCGCGCCGGTGGGACGACGGGCGGATCCGGCTGGCCTGCGATGTCTCGAACTGGCTGCGGCCGGAGGCGGAGGCCAGCCCGGAGCGGCTGTTCTGCCACTGCTACGCGCGCGGGAAGGGGAACGCGCAGATGATCCCCGGCTGGCCGTACTCCTGGGTCGTGGCGCTGGAGCCCGGCCGCACGTCGTGGACGCTGCCGCTGGACGCGGTCCGGCTCGGCCCGGCCGACGACGCCACCGAGGTCACCGCCGCCCAGGTCCGCGACGTCATCACGCGCCTCATCGCCGCCGGGCACTGGCGCGAGGGCGACCCGGACGTCATCGTCGTGCTCGATTCCGGCTATGACCTGACCCGGCTGGCCTGGCTGCTGCGGGACCTGCCCGCGGACGTCACGGGCAGGCTGCGCTGCGACCGGGTCATGTACTTCCCGGTCCCGCCGCGCGTGCCCGGGGCAAACGGCCGGCCGCCACGGCACGGGGCCAGGCTCGTCCTCAGCGAGCCGGGGACCTGGCCGGATCCCGCGGTGACCACGGTCACGGAGACGTCCCGGTACGGTACCGCGAAGGCGACGGCCTGGCCCCGGCTGCACCAGCAGCTCGCCCGCCGCGCCGCCTGGGAGCACCACCAGGGCGAGCTGCCCGTCATCGAGGGCACCCTCATCCGCCTCCAGGTGGACCACCTGCCCGGCTGCCGCGACGCGGAGCCGCTGTGGCTGTGGTCGTCCCGTGCCGCCGCCACCGCAGAAGAAGCGAACCGGGCCTGGCAGGCGTTCCTGCGCCGCTTCGACATCGAGCACACGTTCCGGTTCCTGAAGCAGCACCTCGGCTGGACCCGGCCGAAACTCCGCGACCCGGCCGCCGCCGACCGCTGGACCTGGCTCGTCATCGCCGCCTACGCCCAGCTCCACCTCGCCCGCGACCTCGCCGCCGACATCCGGCTGCCCTGGCAGCAGCCGTGCGCGCCCGGCCGCCTGACCCCGTCCCGGGTACGGAGGGGGTTTCGCCGCATCCGCCAGGACCTGCCCGTTCCCGCCAGCGCGCCGAAACCCTCCCGCCCCGGGCCCGGACGGCCCGCAGGCTCGAAGAACCAGCGGCCCGCCACCCGTCATGACATCGGTAAAACCGTCAAGCGCGAAGAACCGAAGAAGGAGACCCGCAGGCAAGCAGGTTAAATAAAAAGCTGAGGAGAGGCAAGACCCGGTTCAGGCTTCGTGGTGATGCCAGCTAGGCGATGCGCTGGCATTCCGTCAGGTGCCGACGTCCCCGGTGGCTCCGGGATGGCTGCTGATTCCCTGCAGCAGGTAGCGCAGGCCTTCGATGAACTGCCCGGTCGCGGTGTAGCCGGCGAGTTCCCGGGCGAGCTTGCCGGCGTCCCCGTCGTCGGGGGCCCAGCCGGCTCGCGCGGCCTCGAGCGCGGCGAAGCCGATGGTGTAGGTGTGCAGGGCCCCGTACGCGCTCCGGGCCCTTTCCTCATCGAGCCCGGTACGCCGCAGGACGCCCATCATGGCGTTCATGCGGTCGATGGCGGCCGGGAAGGCAACAGGGTGCCTGAGGTAGACATGCAGTGCGGCCGGCTGGCTGACCAGGAAGTCCCGCAGCCTGGAGGCGGCCTCGGTTATCCAGGCCTGCCAGTCGTCCTCGGCGGCGGCAGGGCGCCAGGCGCGGGCAAGGAGCCGGTCGACTACCTCGTCGAGAAGGTCGTCCTTATCGCGGATATGCCGGTACAGCGACATCGGCGCCACGCCGAGCGAGGCAGCCAGGCCGCGTATGGACATCTCCTCGTATCCGCCGGCCGAGACGATCCTCATCGCCGCCTGCACGACGTCCTCGCGGCAGATCGTCCCCCACGGCACCCGGCCTGCCGGGGACTCAGCCCCCCGCCGGGGCGGGGCGTCAGACTGGGCCGGGTCAGTCATGCGTTGATCATAGGCCAGGCGGCTTAGCCCGCGGGGCGAGGAGGGCGCGGAGCGCGGTGAGCGCGGCCTGCACGTCCAGGTCAGGATCCAGCAGCGCGTGCAGCAGCAGGCCGTCGCCGACCGCGCCGAGCAGCGTGGCGATCGCGTCGGCCGGGGCGCCGGTGAAGACCGCGCCGCGCTCTTGCTCGGCGCGGACCGTCGCGATCAGTAGCTCGCGGTACTGGGCGAGCATCGCGCCCATCCGCACTCGCAGGACGGGGTCGCGCTCGGCCTCGCGCATCGCCTCGAACATCAGCCGGGAGATCACCGGGTCGATCCTGTCGCGGTCGGCGACCTCGGCCGGCAGCGCGCGGATGAGCTCCTCGCCGCGTTCGGCCTCACCAGTGCCGCCCGGCACCAGGCCGCCCGCCTGTCGGGCGGCATGCGCCGCAAGCTGGACCTCGCGGCCAGCATCATCGTCGCCCCGGACCTGCTGTTCCTGGACGAGCCGACCACGGGCCTGGACCCGGGCAGCCGCGGCGCGCTGTGGGAGATCGCCCGTGAGCTTATCGCTGATCGCCAGATCATCGCCAGCGACGAGCCGGACCCGGCCGTCATCTCCGCCCGGATCCCGGTCCAGCAGCGCGCCCCGGCCGGCCCGGTGGCCGCCTCCCTCGCGTTCGCGTGGCGGTCCCTGCTCAAGCTCAAGCACGTACCGGAACAGCTGGGCGACGTCATCGGCATCCCGGTGGTGTTCACGCTGCTGTTCACCTACCTGTTCGGCCGCGCGCTGGCCGGCTCGACCCACGGCTACCTCCAGTTCCTCCTGCCAGGGACTCTCGCGCTGGCCGTCGTGCTCGTCACCGTCTACAGCGGCGTCACCCTCAACGCCGACCTCGCCACTGGGGCATTCGACCGGTTCCGGTCCCTGCCCGTCTGGCGGCCCGCGCCGATCCTCGGCACGCTGATCGGAGACATCGGACGGTACCTGCTAGCTGGCGCCATCGTCATCGGGCTAGGGCTCGCGATGGGTTACCGGCCGGCCGGCGGCGCCGCCGGGGTCATCGCCGCGACCGCGCTCGTCGTGCTGTTCGCCTCCGCCCTGTCGTGGGCCTGGATCACGCTGGGGCTGGCGCTCCGCTCGCCGAGTGCCGTGATGAGCGCCGGGTTCGTGATCTTGTTCCCCATCACTTTCGTCAGCAACGTCTTCACCGACCCCGCCACCATGCCCGGCTGGCTGCGCGCAGTGAGCGACGCCAACCCGATGAGCCACATCGTCACCGCCACGCGCGCGCTGATGGCCGGCACCGCCACCGCACCGCAGGTGCTGTGGCCAGTGGCCGCGGCCGGGGCGCTGATCACGGTCTTCGCGCCGCTCACCGTGCTGCTGTACCAGCGCAAATAAGACTACGACTCCGACGACCCCGGCTACCGGTAAGCCGGAGCGGCCGGTTTCGAGGACGACCACGGGCAGCCGGGACCCGGGATCGGCGCTGCCGCCGAGGGTGTCTCGCAAGACTGGTCCCATGGCTGCCCACGCGCGCGGGTGACGGGCCGCGTAACCAGCCAGCACGGCAGCCGCCTCCGCCGGCGGAAGGACGCGGGCTACCGCGGCGGCCGGCTGGCGGCTCAGCGCGTAGACCCGCACCTGCGGCTCGGCGCGGATGTTCCGGAACCACTGGGCGCGGTCGCCGAATCCGGAAACCACGACGTAGCTGCCCGCCGCTGGATGCTGGATAACTTCCAGGACGACATGGCGCCGGGCACCGGACTTGCGCCCGGTGTGCTCGAGCATCACGAACCGCGGTCCGAGCAGGATCCCGAGCCGTGCCCGGTACAGCCAGACCGGGGTGCGCACTAGCCAGCGGGTCCGCAGCAGCCCGGCAGCCGCCTGCGTGAACCATGATGACGCGGACACGGTAACCCCCTGTTGCGCTGGCAGCGGTTCATGACAGCAGGTGCCGCCCGGCTGGGCCGGGTGGCGGCCGTTGCTGTCGCGCTCACCCGCGCCCGCCAGGCTCATTGCGGTGACCATGATCACCGGCTCCGCCGCCGTCCGCCGCACTCCTGCGTTTCCCGTGTTCCCGGCCCGCCGTCGCCGGGTACCCTGCTCCGCCCGGAGCAGGGCCCGGTTCGGCTGTCGCCGCTGAACCGGTCAGGGCCGGCGCTGCGCTGCCCGTGGCAGGCACCGTGCCGTCGCTGGTCCGGGCGGGGCGGCCGGGTGCGGGGACTAGCAGGCTGACCCGGTCCCCGTGACGCAGGATGGTGGCGGGGTCGGCGGGCCGGAGCCTGCCGCTGCGCAGCAGCGACACCGGGATGCAGCCCGGCGGCCAGGCGACGTTCTGCAGCCGTTGCCCGGCGGCGGGGGATCCGGCGGCAATGGTGATCTGGGCGACCCGGTAGCCGTGCAGCGGGGCGGGCGGCTCCCGCAGCACGGATTCCAGGTCCTTATGGCCCCAGTCGGCGGCCAGCTGGGCGCGGGCGGCCTCGGTCTGGGCGGTGCTGAGCTGGCGGGCCAGGGCCTGCAAGACGCTGGTGTTGGTGACCCACCCTTCGATGAACTGCCCGTCGCCGGAGATGACCGGCAGCCCGTCCCGGCCGTAGACATCTAGCTGCCGTAGCGCCTGCCCGAGGGACTCGCTGGCGAACACGGCCTGCGGGTCGACCTGGCGGGCGACCGGCCCCGCGACCGCCGCGAGATCCGCCATCCCGGCCCCGTCCGCGCTGCTACCGTCACCGCCGGCGGGCAGCGGGGCACCGAACGGGTGCATCGCGTCGGCGACCTTGAGGTCGGCCAGGGCACGCCAGGGGCTGGTGCGGTCGATGTCGCTGCCGCGGCGCAGCAGCTTAGCGGTGTAGATGGTGCCGTAGGACAGCGTGCGGGAAACCGTGGAGGCG
Source organism: Streptosporangiaceae bacterium (assembly GCA_025935815.1). Taxonomy (GTDB): domain Bacteria; phylum Actinomycetota; class Actinomycetes; order Streptosporangiales; family Streptosporangiaceae; genus Trebonia. Next base: position 2,219 of record JAICUO010000404.1, on the reverse strand, counting down.
ATCGCGACCGCGAGCATTACCGGGAGAGTGAGCGAGAAGTCGCCTGTCATCTCGACCACGCTGGCCAGCGAGGTCAGCGGTGCCCGCGCGGCGGAGGTGAACACCGCGCCCATCGCGACGACCGCGTACAGCACGGGCTGCCCGGCACCAGGGCCGAACAGGTGATGCGCGGCGTCGCCGAAGGCCATGCCGGAGGTGACGCCGATGAACAGCGACGGGGCGAATACCCCGCCGGATCCGCCGATGCCGATGGACAGGCTGGTCGCGGCGATCTTCCCGAACGCCAGCAGCAGCACGAACCACAGCGCGTAGTTTCCGGCGGTGGCCTGGTACATGACCGGGTAGCCGACCCCGTACAGCTGCGGGACGGCCAGCAGCAACGCCCCGAGGATCACGCCGCCGACGGCGGGCCGCGCCCACTCCGGGCGGCTGCCCCATGCCCGGTCGCACAGGTCCTCGGTCTTGTACAAGACGCTCTTGAAGGCCAGTCCCATCAGCGCGGCCAGTACCGCCAGTACCGCGACGAGCAGGTAATTGCGCGGGTGCTGCAGCACGATCCCGGCCGGGAAGCCGGACAGGAACGGCTTGCCGCCCAGGAACGGGATGGCGGTGCTGTCGGCGATCATCGCCGACAGCATCACGGTGAACAGCGCGTCGACCGAGAACTCGCGCAAGATGATCTCCACGCCGAAGAAAACCCCAGTGACCGGGGCGTTGAACGTGGCCGAGATGCCGCCGGCCGCGCCGCAGGCGACCAGGATCCGCAGCCGGCTCTCCGGCATCCGGACCCACTGGCCCAGGCTGGAGGCCATCGCCGAGCCGATCTGCACGATCGGGCCCTCCCGGCCGACCGACCCACCGCTGCCGATGCACAGCGCGGACGCCAGCGCCTTGACGACGCTGACCTGCGGCCGGATCCGGCCGCCGTTGTCGGCTACCGCGATCATCACCTCCGGGACCCCGTGGCCGCGCGCCTCGCGGGCGAACCGGTAGATCAGCGGCCCGTAGACCAGCCCGCCGACCGCGGGGATGAGCACGAAGAACGCCACCCCCAGCCAGGGCAGGTGCCCGCTGGGCACGCGCCCGGCCTGGCCGAACTCGGCATGCCCGGTGGCCAGCCAGGTGAAGAGGCTGATCAGGTACCGGAACGCCACCGCGCCCAGCCCGGACCCGGCCCCGATGAGCAGCGCCAGCAGGAACAGGCCGCCGCGGCCCGCCCGCAGCCATGCTGCTGCCCGCCAGATGCCAGGCCGGGGCGCGCTCGCGGATGACGTTCCTGTCATGACCTTCCCTTCACGGTCGCTGGCGGCGCGTCGTCTGCCAGGGCCGGGGGCCACTGGCTGTCCGGGACCTCCCCGGCCGCGGCGGCGAACGCCGCCAGCGCCCGGGCCACGTCCCGCTGCTGGCCCGCCGGCAACAGGCGCAGGACGTCGGCGATCAGCTCACGGCGCCGGGCCGTCGCCTGGTCCACCACCTGCCGCCCGGCCGCGGTCACCGACACCAGCACCGCGCGGCGGTCGGTGCGCGCCCGGTGCCGCCGCACCAGGCCCTTGCGGACCAGCCGGTCGCACATCCGCCCCGCCGTGGACGGCGCCACGTCCAGCGCCTCCGCCACGTCGACCAGCCGCTGCGGGCCCCGCGAGGCCAGCACCACCAGCGCCCGGTACTGCGCGATCGAGGTCTCCTCCGCCGCCGCGCCCAGCGACCGTGTCGCCACCGCGATCAGCGACCGGCTCGCCGACAGCACCGCGTCCACCGCGGCCTTATCCGCCACCTGCTCAGCCATCGCATCACACCACCGTAGATAGTTGCTATTCGCAATAATAGCGGAATGCTCCTGTAGCTATCTGCAAGGACCTGCCCGCACGGTAAGTTGGCCGCCCAGGACGGCCTGCGCAGCCGGCGGCGGCATACCGGATCCCGTCGCTGCCCGCCCGGGGCCGCGGTGATGGCCGCAGGCAGCTGGCCGCTACCGACTTCCGCTTCACCGCCGGGGCGGGCGCGGAGGTGCACGGCCCGGCCGAGGCGCTGCTGATGGCCATCGCCGGCCGGCGTGGCGTGGCGGGCGAGCTGTCCGGCCCGGGACAGCGGAAGCTCGCGGACCGCACCGGAGGCTGACGGCTACCCATCGCACCAGGCCGCCCGGCTCGGCCTGCGGCGCAACGGCGCAACGCTATCTACAAGATGATTTTGGCGCCCGGCGTAAGATCCGCCGGGCG
>JAICUO010000413.1 GCA_025935815.1 Streptosporangiaceae bacterium | reverse complement strand
TGGTGCCCGAGGCCAGGATCGCCATCGCGCACGGGCAGATGAACGAGCACGAGCTCGAGAAGATCATGGTCGACTTCTGGGAGCGGAAGTCCGACGTGCTGGTGGCGACCACCATCGTGGAGTCCGGGCTCGACATCCCGAACGCGAACACGCTCATCATCGACCGGGCCGACGTGTACGGCCTGTCCCAGCTGCACCAGCTGCGCGGCCGGGTGGGCCGCGGCAGCGAGCGCGCCTACGCCTACGTCCTGTACCCGCCGGAGCGCTCGCTGACCGAGACGGCGCACGAGCGGCTGGCCACGGTCGCCCAGCACACCGAGGTCGGGGCGGGCATGTACGTGGCGCTGAAGGACCTGGAGATCCGCGGGGCGGGGAACCTGCTCGGCGGCGAGCAGTCCGGGCACATCGCCGGGGTCGGCTTCGACCTGTACCTTCGGATGATCGGCGAGGCGGTACGCGAGCTGAAGGGCGACGGGCCCGCCGAGCGCGCCGAGGTCCGGGTGGAGCTGCCGGTCAACGCGCATATCCCGCACGACTACGTGCCTGGCGAGCGGCTGCGGCTGGAGGCGTACACGTCGATCGCCGCGATCGACTCCGAGGAGCAGGTCAGCGCGGTCCGCGATGAGCTGACCGACCGGTACGGGGCGCTGCCCGCGCCCGTGGAGACGCTGCTGCAGGTCGCCCGGCTGCGGTTCGCCGCGCGGCGGGCCGGGCTCACCGACATCACGCTGCAGGGCAATCACGTGCGCTTCGCCCCGGTTGAGCTGCCCGACTCGCGTCAGGTCCGACTTCAGCGGCTATACCCCAAGACGCTACTCAAGCCGGCCGTGCGTACCATGTTGGTGCCGGTCCCGAAGTCCGGCGCCGTCGGTGGCCGGCCCGGGGGCGGCCCCGGCCGCGCGTCGGGCGCCGGCTTCGGCGGCGAGCCACTGCGCGACACCGGGCTGCTGGCGTGGTGCGCGGAGGTCGTGCGTTCGGTACTGTCCGAGGGATGAGTCATGCTCGCGAAGGGATCGCCTGTGCCTGGCAAGAAGTCGCGTCTGGCCGCTAAGGTGGCCGCTGCCGTCGTCGGGACAGCGGGAGCGTGCGCGCTGCTGGCCGCGTGCTCCACGGTCAAGGTGGGCTCGGCGGCAATCGTGGGCGACCAGCGGATCACCACGGCCTCGCTCGACACCCAGGTGTCCAACCTCCAGACGACGGCCAAGCAGTACGGCAGCGCGGTGCGGCTGCCCGCGCAGCTGCCGCAGTCGGTCCTCGCCTGGATGATCCGGTTCGACATCCGCGACCAGATGGCGCGCGATGCCGGCATCACGGTGACCGACGCGCAGATCCAGTCGGCGCTCAGCCAGCTCGACCAGTCCCAGCGGGCCTCGGCGTCCCAGAGCGGGGCGCGGTACGCCGGCCTGAACGCGGTGCTCGCCTCGGCCGGGATATCACCGCAGATGGCCCGCGACCTCGGCAAGTATGAGGCGCAGGAGATCGCCTTCGTCGAGAAGAACAACGGCGGTCAGCTGCCGACCTCCCAAGACGCCGTGACCAAGGCGCTCAATCAGGTGAACGCATCTGACTGCCGGGCGCAAAAGTCGCTCGGGGTCCAGGTCAACCCGCAGTTCGGCCAGCTCGGCTACGACGCCAGCAACGGCTTCTACGACATCGTCGCCGTTGGCGACACCCTCTCGCGCCCGGCCGGCCAGGCGTCGTCCCCCGCTGCCACGCCCTCCCTCCCGGCTTGCTAGCAGTCCTGCTGACCAGCGCGCGGGTCGCCCCCGGGCTGCTGACCTGGCAGGCGTGGGCGGCATTGCGCGCGGCGTCCCGCGTCCTCGCGAGCGCGGACCACCCCCAGGCCGCCGCGCTGGCCGAGGCGGGGGTGACGGTCGAGGCTGTCGCCGGGCCGGCCTTCGCCGCAGGCCCGGCACCCTCCGCGAGCCTGGCGCGCTTGCTGGCCGAGGCGGTCGCGGCCGATCCCGGCGGGACGGTGGTCTGGCTGGCGCCCGCGGGCGCGGATGCCCCCGATCTGGCCGGGCTGGAGGTCCAGCTGCTGTACGGGTCGCGTGACCTGCCCGGCGCCCACCTGCTTGACGTCGTCGAGGTCATGGACACGCTGCGCACCTCCTGTCCCTGGGACCAAAGGCAAACGCACGCGTCGCTGGCGCCGCACCTGCTTGAGGAGCCGTACGAGGCGCTTGAGGCTCTGGAGAACGGCGATGACCACGCGCTGCGCGAGGAGCTCGGCGACGTGCTGCTCCAGGTGGTGTTCCACGCCCGGATCGCGGCCGAACGGCCCGGCGAAGACGGCGGGTATGACATAGACGACATCGCCGACACGCTCGTGGCCAAGCTGGTGCGGCGGCACCCGCACGTCTTCGCCGGCGTCTCGGTCTCCTCGGCGGAGGACGTGAACCGCAACTGGGACGAGATCAAGAAGGCCGAGCGGGCCGGGAAGGGCTCGGGCGGGCCACCCTCGGTCCTTGACGGGGTGGTCTTCGGCCAGCCCGCGCTGTCGCTGGCCGCGCAGCTGCTGCGCCGCGCCGAGCGAGCCGGGTTCCCGGCCGGCGATCGGCCGACCGCGGGTGACGGCCTGGGTGACCAGCTGCTCGAGCTGGCCGCGCGGGCTCGCGTCGCAGGTCTAGACCCTGAGACGGAGCTGCGGGCGGCCGCGCGGCGGCTGGCTGGACAGGTGCGCGATTGGGAACTGCGGCAAGCCTGAGATGCCATCGTTATCAGGGAATACCTCCTGTTCAGAGGCCCCTTAGTAGCATCTGAGACGAACAACTTGGAAGCTGGCCGTGTCAACCGCGCGGCCAAGACGGGCGTCTTTCTTACGGGAAAAGCTCTTTGCTGAATTCAAGACTGGGGGCGCGGCGGGGTGGCCGCGCTGTAAGGGGCGGGCGGTCTACTTTGAGTGATTTCGTTGTTACCGCGAGTGACAGAAGTGGTGGGTGGGCCTCATCACGTCTCGCGGTGTGGACAAAGGCTTACCTCAGACAGGCTCTGTTTGCGGATATCGCCACTGGCTTCGTGACTTCCACGCTGGCGCTCGGGGTGCGTTTCCAAGGTCACATCACCCGTGAATACGCGGTGCTCAGCCTGGCCCTCCCGGTCATGTGGGTGGCCGCGCTGCGGCTGGCCGGCGCGTACGATCCGCGCTTCATCGGCACCGGGTCCGATGAGTTCCGCAAGGTAATCAACGCCGGGGTGAGCCTCACCGCGTTCCTGGCGATCTTGTCCTACGCGGTCAACACCGAGTTGTCCCGGTTCTACCTGCTGGTCACGATGCCCGGAGTCACGGTCTTGTGCCTGGTCATCCGGTACGCCAAGCGCAAGCGACTGCACCGGCAGCGGGCAGCCGGGTTGTGCATGTCCACCGTGGTGGCCGTTGGCCACGAGCCCGCCGTCGCCGACTTGATTAACGAGCTGCGCAGGGACTCCTACCACGGGCTGAGCGTTGTCGCCACGTGCCTGGCAGGCCAGGCCGACCCGGCCAGCGACGTCGACAAGGTGGCCGGCGTGCCCGTCTTCGGCAACGTGCACCAGGTGACCGACGCGGTCCGGCGCAGCGGCGCCGACGCCGTCGCGGTCCTGTCGTGCCCCGAGATCGACGCCATCACGCTGCGCCAGCTGGCCTGGGAACTGGAGAAGACCGGCACCGACCTGGTCGTCGCGCCCGCCCTGCTCGACGTGGCCGGGCCGCGGATGACGGTGCGGCCGACCGCCGGGCTGACCTTGCTGCACGTGGACCACCCGCAGCTGTCGGGCCCGCGCCAGGTGCTCAAGGGGCTGTTCGACCGGTTCATGGCGGGCATGGCGCTGCTCATGCTGTCCCCGCTGTTCCTCGTGCTCGCGGTCGCTATCAAGCTGACCGACCGGGGGCCGGCCCTGTTCACCCAGACCCGGGTCGGCAAGGACGGCGAGACGTTCCGGATCTACAAGTTCCGCACGATGGTCGTCGACGCCGAGGCTCGCCTGGCCGAGCTGATGCCGGCCAACGACTCCGATGGCGTGCTGTTCAAGCTGCGCCGCGACCCCCGCATCACCGCGATCGGCGCCAAGCTGCGCAAGTACTCGGTCGACGAGCTGCCGCAGCTGATCAACGTTGTCAAGGGCGAGATGTCCCTGGTCGGCCCGCGCCCGGCGCTGCCGGTCGAGGCGGCCCAGTACGCCGACCACGTCCGCCGCAGGCTCGTCGTCAAGCCCGGCCTGACCGGCATGTGGCAGGTCAATGGCCGTTCCGACCTGTCGTGGGAGGAGTCGGTCCGGCTGGACCTGCGCTACGTCGAGAACTGGTCGTTCGCCCTCGACCTGCAGATCCTCTGGAAGACCGTCTCGGTGATCTTGCGGGGCTCGGGTGCTTACTAACGCCTTCGGCGGCCTGGACGCCGTCGGAAACGATGTGGCGAGCCTGGACGTGGCCCGGCTCGTCCGGCGGGCCGCCACCGGGGACAAGCATGCCTGGGAGCGGCTGGTCGATCAGTACGCCAGGCTCATCTGGTCGATCACCCGCGAGTTCAAGCTCCTGGAAAGCGACGCGGCCGACGTCGCGCAGACGACGTGGATGCGCCTGATCGAGCACATCGACCGGATCGAGCACCCGGAGCGGGTCGCATCCTGGCTGGCGGCCACCGCGCGCAACGAGTGCCTGCGCTCCCTGGCCGCGCGCAAGCGCCTGGTGCTCGTGCATGAGGACCAGTCCTTCGACGGGCCCGCCGAGGGAGAGCCGGCGGTCGACGAGGGCCTGCTAGCCGCCGAGCGCGCCGAGGTCGTGCGCGAGGCGGTGGCGCACCTGCCGCACCGCTGGCAGCGCCTGATGGAGATGCTGATGGCGGACCCGCCAGTGTCCTACGCCGAGATATCGGACGAGCTCGGGCTGCCGGTCGGCAGCATCGGCCCCACCCGGGGCCGGTGCCTGGCCCGGCTGCGCACCCTGCTGGAAGCCAGCTAGGCCGCGCGAAGCCCGTGCGGCCCTAGGCGACCACTCCCGGCTGGCTGGCCCCCTCCAGGGGCCAGGCCGCCGGGAGCTTCGGGTTACCGGTCGATGCCCAGGGCGTCGGCGTCCACCCACTGGCCGCCGGCCGCCTCGACCTGCGGGTAGGCCGCCCGGACCTCGGCCAGCAGGTCCGGCACGAACAGCGCGACCGCGTCCGGCGCCCGGTCCACCAGCTCGGCCGGGGTGATGACCGGGATCCGCGTGCCCGGCATCCGCGTCCCCACCTTGCCCGGCGAGGCGTCGGCCACCGCCGGGAGCAGGTCCGCGTCGACACCCGCGGTGCGCAGCAAGGCGACCGCCCGGGAGGCGGCGCCGTAGCCGACGACGCTCTTTCCTGAAGCTTTCATCTCCGCCAGCCAGCCGTGCAGCGCCCCGGCCCGCGCCCGGACGTCCCGCTGCAGGCGCTCGTAGGCGGCCGGACGGGTGACCCCGGCGCGCTCCTCGCCGCCGCGCAGGGCCGTGATGGTGTCATCGGCCGCGCGGCCCTCGCCGTCGCGCTGCACGGCCAGCAAGACGGTGCCGCCGTACAGGTCGAACAGCCACGAGGTACGCGCGCTGAGGCGAGTCCCGCTGGTGGCGGCGAGGGACTCCATCATCGCGGCCAGCGCGGTCGCGGAGTAGTAGGCGAAATGCCCGTGCCGCAGCGCGTTCCACTGGCCGGTGCGCAGGATCGTCTCGATGGAGTGGAACTGCAGCAGCAGAACCCCGCCGGGGGCGAGCCGCCCGGCGCGCTCGGCGAGCGCCGCCGCCTGGTCGGCCGCGTGCATCATCCCGAAGCAGTCCAAGATGACGTCGGCCTCGCCGCCGCCGTGGACCGGCTTGAGCCCCTGCCCCGCGAGGTTGTCCAGCCAGGAGCCGCCGTGCGGGCTGCCGTACTCGGCGACTCGCGCCCCGGCCGGGAGCAGGCCGGCGGCCGTGACCCGGGCCACGGCGTCCGCCGCCTGGGCGACGAGCGCCGCGGGCTCGGCCCCCTTGGGCTCCTCCGGGGTCGTCGGGTCCGCCAGCAGCTGAGCCAGCCCGCAGTGTGCGCACAGCCACATTTGCAGGGGGTAAACCGGATCCGGGCCTGAGTCGTCATATGTCGGGAAGTAGTCGCAGGCTGGCTGCTCGTCCAGGTCGAGTACGATGTGGCCATCCTGCCGACGGCAGGCCCGGCACTCATGGTCCGTCATCCGCGTCTTCGCCCCCTGCAACGCTCGTGAAAGAGGAAATCCCTGCAATCCAACTGTATCAACGGGATTTGTTTGACGCTCCCATGAGTAGCATTGTTCAACACCGTTACCGCTGGTAGCAGCAGCCTCACCAGCACCGGAGTTTTTTGGGGGGACATGTCGTCAGGACATGCATGCCGCCTGTGCGGCGCGGAGCTCACGCACTCATTCGTAGATCTCGGGATGTCACCGTTGTGCGAGAGTTATCTCGCGGCGGACGCCATCGACGCACCTGAGATCTTCTATCCGCTGCACGTGCTGCTGTGCGACGAATGCCTGCTCGTTCAGTTGCCCGCCTATGTTTCCGGCGAGCACATTTTTTCGGACTACGCGTATTTCTCGTCGTACTCGACTTCCTGGGTCGCGCACGCCAAGCGGTACGCCGACGAGATGACCGCGAAGCTTGGCCTGGGCGCCGACAGCCTGGTGACCGAGGTCGCCAGCAACGACGGCTACCTGCTCCAGCACTTCCACGCGGCGGGCATCCCGGTCCTCGGGGTCGAGCCAGCCGGGAACGTCGCCGAGGCGGCCATCGCCAAGGGCATCCGGTCGGTAGTCAAGTTCCTCGGCCCGGACACCGGCGCGGAGATCGCCGCCGAGTACGGCCGGGCCGACCTAGTGGCCGGCAACAACGTGTTCGCCCATGTCCCGGACATCCGCGGGTTCGCGGCCGGGCTGCGGGCCCTGGTGAAGGACACCGGCGTGGTGACCCTGGAGTTCCCGCACCTGCTGCGGCTGATGGAGCGCCGCCAGTACGACACGATCTACCACGAGCACTTCCAGTACCTGTCACTGCTCACCTCCTCCCGCGCGCTCCAGACGGCCGGGCTGACCGTCGTGGACGTCGAGGA
>JAICUO010000313.1 GCA_025935815.1 Streptosporangiaceae bacterium | reverse complement strand
CGACCGCCGGGACGAGGTACCCGCTGCGCGCCGTCTCCGGGAAGGCCTCCGCCGGGTACGCGAGCGTGATGATCGCCATGCTCGCGTACGGGATCTCGCCGAGCGGCCGCGCGGCCCCGGGGGCGACGGCCGCGAGCAGGCGCGCGGCGGGTGCCGCCGGGCAGGCGAGGATGACCGCGTCCGCGTCCAGGTACCCAGGGTCGGCGGCCGACCCGATCGTGAGCCGCCAGCCGTCCGGCGTGCGGGCCAGCTCACGGACCATGGCACCGGCCCGGACGCTGGCCCCCGAGGCCCTCGCCAGCTCCTGCGGCAGTGTCCCCAGCCCCGTGGTCAGCGTCACGAAGACCGGCGCGGGCGGGCCCCCGCCCGCGGCCGCGGGCGGGGGCGCCAGCGTCGCCGCGGCGGCGGTGAGGGTCGGGTGCCCGCGGGTCGCCGCGGCCAGCGGCGCGAGCGTCGCGTCGAAGGACAGGTCCTCGCTGCGGCCCGCGTAGACGCCGCCGAGCAGCGGGTCAACCAGGCGATCGACGATCTCCCCGCCCAGCGCGCCGCCGATGTAGCCGGCGACGGAGATATCCCCGTCCCGGTGCAGCCGGGCCTCGTGCCGGGCGCGGTCGACGCCGGCCGGGGACACCACGCCGGTCGCGGCCAGCTCGTCCATGTCCGCGGGCACGCCCATGAACTGGCGGCGCGGCAGCGGCCGCATCGCGCCGCGGGTCCAGATCGCCGAGGATACGGTCGCCGCGGGCACCAGGCCCGCCCCCAGGCCACTGGCCTGGATCAGGTCGGTGCCCTCGGGACGGCGGGCGAGCAGCGCCTCCGCGCCCTCATCCACGCGGACGCCGGCGACCTCCGAGGCCGAGAGCTTGCCGCCGATCCGGGGCGCCCCTTCCAGCACGGTGACGCGGACCGGTGCCCCGTTCACCACCTGGCCGCGCAAGAAGAACGCCGCCGCCAGCCCCGCGATCCCCCCGCCGACCACCACCACGTGCGGACTACTGCCACTCGTCGTCATGGAGTCATTTTCCCCGGGGAGCGCGCGCCCTTCCGCGTGGGGTCCACGCAGTCCCCCCGATGCCAGCGCGGGTACGGCCACGCAGATCAGCGCGACGCCCGCGGCCCGGTCACGACAACAGCGGGAGCACGTCGTGCAGGGTCGTGACGGGCGTGAAGCGAGGGTCGGGGGGCTGGCCGCCGACCTCGGGCCGCGCGACCTGGATGGCGCGCAGGCCCGCCGCGGTCGCGCCCGCGCAAAAGCGGGGCTGGTCATCGAGCATGACCGCGTCCGCCGGGCTGATGCCGAGCGCCTGGACGGCGAGCAGGTAGATCTCGGGATCAGGCTTGGCCAGGCCGGCCTCGCAGGACAAGATCGCCGCGTCCGCCAGGTCGAGCAGGCCCTTGGCGGCCAGTAGCGCGCGCGTGTTCTCGGCGCAGTTGCTGACCAGGGCGATGCCAAGTCCCGCGGCGCGCGCCTTGGCCAGGAACGGGACCGTGTCGGTGAAGACGGTCGTATGGCTGATGATCAGCTCGGCGTCGCGGGCGACGAGGCGGCTCACCAGCGCCGGGTCGGGGTCACGGCCACAGGCCGCCAGGGTGCGCTCGAAGGCCGCGGCCATGCTGAGGGCGCCCACGTCCCGGTCTAGGGAGAGCCGGAGCCACTCGGTGCGCCACTGGTCGTCGTCAACGCCCGCGAGGATGGCGAGCTCGCGCTGGCGCTGCGGGAACGCGGAGGCGAGGATCGTGTCGTAAACGTCGACCAGGCATGCTTTGCGGGGCGGCACGCGGTCAGCTCGCCAGGAGCTTGGCGCGCAGCCGCCGCAGGTCCTGCTCGCCGAAGCCATGGCCGGCGAGCCACTGGGTGACGCCACCGTAGCGGGCTTGCACCTGGGCCAGGAACGCCTTCATCGTCTCCGGCCGCGGCCGGTGCCGGTCGATCGCCGAGTCCTTCAGGTCGCCCTCGTAGGTCGGCGACCGCATGAGCCGGTGCAAGACGGCCTCGATCTTCTCATCGGTGGCCGCGTAGTCGGCGACCACCGTGTCCGCGGGGACGCCCACCGCGGTGAGCGCGAGCGCGACGACCACCCCGGTGCGGTCCTTGCCCGCCGCGCAGTGCACGATCGCCGCCCCGGGCGCCTCGGCGACGGCGCGCAGCGCACCGGTCACCGACTCCGGCCGGTCCTCCAGGTAGCCGAGGTAATGGCCGCACATCGCGTCGTCGGGGTAGCGATCGTGGTCTTGCGCGCGCCGCAGCAGCAGCGCCTCGGCGACGACGTCAGTGCGGCGGCCCACCTCCGGCAGCACCGACAGGTGCAGGTGGGTGACCGACGGCACGGCGTCCAAAGGGCCAGGGCCCTCGGACTCCGCCTCGGCGCTGCTGCGCAGGTCAACGACGGTCGTCAGGCCGACGCCGTCGACCAGCTTCGCGACGTCCGCGGGGGAAAGGTCTTGCAGGTTGTCCGAGCGAAGCAGCGCTCCCGGGGCCGTCCGCCGGCCATCGTCGGTGGGCAGCCCGCCCAGGTCGCGCACGTTCACGGCACCGTCGAGGTCTATCCACGCCATGAATTCATTGTCGCAGCCCGGATTGCCCCGGTTCGGGCCGCCCCCTGGAGCTGCGCCGCGGCCGGCTAGCTCCTGATCCGGAATCGGCGGGTGGGGCCGATGAGCTGGATCACCCGCCGCATCTGCGCTGGCACCCGCGCGAGGACCAGGACTGACTGCTGCTGCTCTACCCGCGAGCGCAGGTCGGTCAGCGCGCGCAGCCCGCTGGCGTCGATGAAGGACACTCCGCTGAGGTCGATGACCAGCTCCCGCGGGTAGCCGCGCCGGAGCAGCTCGCCGAGGCGAGCGGAGAACCGGGGCGCGGTCGCGATGTCCAGCTCGCCGGTGACGGCGATCGTCATCGACTCCCCCGGCGGCATGGCGGCCTTGCGCTCCCGGACCGACACGCTCAAAGTGGTCAAGCTGCACTCCAAACTCGACCGATCGGGAACGGCGCGGGGACCGGGCGCACGGGCGATCGCGATTTTCCCATTAAGGTCAAAATTTGCCCTATTCGCACAGAGGCCGGGCGGATGTCTCTCCAGGTAATCGTATGTATTTTACGGCTGTTGGCCCCGCCGTCGCGAAAAGTCGGGACGCGGATGGCGGGCAATCTAGCCGCAACCCTGCCACCAGTGAGCTTACGCTTGCTCATGTACCTCACGCGTTCGACGCCCGGACTGCCGGAAGGCTGCGCACGGAAGGACCTTTGGCGCCCTGGCCGGGTCATGCCTCACGGCGGCCAGGGGCATTTGGCCGGTGACGGTGCAGGTGCGCTGACAGGAGTATCCGGTTGAGTTCGGGTGGGTCCGGCTGATGGCAGGGAGCGGGTTCGGCGGTGGCGTCCAGCGTCATGCTGGCCAGGCCGGCGCGTGCCCTGCCCGGGCCCGGCGGTGTGCAGAGGGGCCCATTCGGTGGAGCAGGCTGGCAGTGTCGGGGTCTGGACGGCGATCGGTGCCCTCGCCCGTCGTGAGGCCGCGCCCGCCTCGCTCCGGCACGCCGTGCTCGCCTGCGCGCAGTCACTGGGCGCCGCTGGCGCCGTGTTCTCTATGGGATACGGGCTTTCCACGGGGACCGCCGGAATCCGCGGCGAGCCGCTGCTGGCCTGCGGCGCGATCGCCGGCGAACTGGAAGAACTCCAGTTCACCCTGGGCGAGGGACCCGGCGTGGACGCGGCCGCCGGGCGCAGCCCCGTGCTGGCGCCCGACCTGGCCGACGCCAGCGCGCGGAGCCGGTGGCCGGCCTTCGCGCCGGCCGCGGTGGACCACGGCATCCGGGCGATGTTCGCCTTCCCGGTCACCGCCGGGACCGCGCTGATCGGGGTGCTCGGCGTCTACCGGGCCCAGGCGGGGTCGCTACCGCGGCAGGAGCTAGCCGACGCGCTGGTCTTCGCCGACGCCATGCTCGTCCTCGCCCTGGACGAGCCGGGCGGCATCGCCCCCGGCGTGGACGACTCGCACGACACCGCGCTGGCCACCCGGCGCGCGCACGTGCACCAGGCGACCGGCATGGTCGCGGCGCAGCTGAACGTGCCGATGACCGACGCCCTGGCCGCGCTGCGCGCCCATGCCTGCACGCGGGGCCTGCGCCTGAGCGACGTGGCCGCCGACGTGGTCGCTCGCCGGGTGCGGCTGTCCGCTGGCGACATGCCCCCCGGCCACGCGCCCCTGGGCGGTATATCCCCTGATGACGCGGGCCCGCCCGCGCCACCTTCCAGCATCGTCCCCGATTAGGACGAATACTCCGTGAGTTCCCAGGAACAAGAGGCAACGTGGGCGAAGATAGACCGTCACCACAAGCTGGACCCGAGGTACGGCGAGAGCAGGGATGAGCATGACCGCCACCGACCGGCAGGTGCGCGAGGCGTTCATCGAACTCACCGACACTCTGGTATCGGACTTCGACATCATCGGTTTCCTCGGCCGCCTGGCCACCCGCTGCACCGAGTTGCTCCACGTCACCGCGTGCGGCGTGCTGCTGGCCGACCATCACGGCCAGCTGACGCTGGTCGCGGCGTCCACCGAGCAGGCGCGGGTTCTCGAGCTGTCCCAGGTGCAAAACTCCGAGGGCCCGTGCCTGGACGCGTTCACCACGGGCGTGCCCGTCCAGCGCGGCGACCTCGGCGATGGCGACCCGCGCTGGCCAGCGTTCACCGCGGCCGCCCAGGCGGCCGGGTTCAGCGCTGTCCAGGCGCTGCCGATGCGGCTGCGCGAGGAGCGCCTCGGCGCGCTCAACCTGCTGAACGCCGTCCCCGGTCCCTTCGACGGTGACACCGTGGCGCTCGGCCAGGCGCTGGCCGATGCCGCCACGATCGGGATCGTGCACCAGCGAACGCTGGCCCGCCAGGAGGTCCTTGCCGAGCAACTGCAGGCCGCCCTCACCAGCCGGATCGCGATAGAGCAGGCCAAGGGGTTCCTCGCCGAGCGGCTCGGGATCGGCGTGGATGCCGCCTTCGGCGTGCTGCGCCGTTACGCGCGGGCCAACAACCGCAGGCTCACCGCGGTGGCCACCGACATCGTGGAGGGCCGCCTGGACGTGGGCGACCCGGGGTTACCGGGTGAGGCCACCGGGATAGGGTGCCCCTATGTTCAGCCAGGACCCGCCGCGACTGGACCTGATCGCGGTGCCCGACATGGACGCCGCGCAGCGGGCGGTCCACGAGGCGATCGCCAACGGGCCACGACGCGGCCAGCACCGGCAGGGAACCCTGCCGATCATGGACGACGCCGGACGGCTGCTGGGGCCGTTCGCCGTCATGCTGCTGGCCCCGCGGGTCGGCGGCCCGCTGCAGGAGGTGGGCGCGGCGCTGCGGTTCGCCACCGCCCTCAGCGACCGGGAGCGCGAGCTTGGCATCCTCGCCGTCGCGGCGGCTCATCGCAGCGACTTCGAGTGGCGGTCGCACGAGGCCGCCGCCCGCGCGCTGGAGATCACCGCCGACCAGCTGGACGCCATCGCCGGCGGCCGGGTGCCCGCTGGGCTGAGCGACGCCGAGGCGATGGTGTTCCGGCTGGCCGCCACGATGGCCCGGGACCGGTCGCTGCCCGACGCGGACTACGACGCGGCCGTCGCCTCGCTGGGGCCCGGCCGGCTCGCCGAGGTTACCTGGCTGGTGGGCTACTACTCCGCGCTCGCGCTGGCCCTGTCGGTGTTCCGCCCGGCGGGCGGCTAGCCTTCCGGCCCTCGATCCGGATCCGCAGGCCGCCAGTGTCCCCCGCGTCATCGGGTTCGCGAGGCACGTCTCCGGGGACGCGCCCTAGAGGGCCAGGCCCATGATGATGGTGTCCCAGAGCTCGCCGCTGGATCGCCGGTACTGGCGGACGCGCCGGCCTTCCTCGGTGAAGCCCGCGCGCCGGTACAAGGCGATCGCCGCCGCGTTGTGCGCGAACACCTCAAGGGAGAGCTTGTGCAGGCCCTGCCCGCGGGCCAGGCTGATCACCGCCCGCAGCAGCGCCGAGCCGACCCCGCGGCCCCGCCAGTCGCGGTCCACGCACATCCCGATCTCACCGAAGCCGTGCCGGGTGGCCTCGACATGGATCATCCCGACGAGCTGGCCGCCGGCCACCGCCACGACCGAGCCGGCGATGGTGGCCGCGAACTGGGCGGCCCGCTCGGCGATGTCGACCGGCGGCTCGGTCGCGATCCCGTCGCGCTCCCCGGCCACCGCCGCGAACAGCTCGGCCAGCGCCCGCGCGTCACCCGCCGCGGCCGCGCGTACCGCGAACTCCGCCACCGGCCAGGCCTCTCGCCGCGCCTAGAAGGCGCTGCCGGAGGTCTCGGTGTGGACGAGGTCGGCCAGCCTCGCCAAGACGGACGGGTCAGCATCGGGGAGGACGCCGTGGCCCAGGTTGAAGATGTGGCCTTCGGTGCTGCGGGCGCGGGTCAGCACCTCGCGGGTGCGGTCCCGCACGACATCCCACGGGGCCAGCAGGACCGCCGGGTCCAGGTTCCCCTGCAGGGCCTTGCCGGGCGGGACCCGGCGGGCGGCCTCGTCAAGCGGCACGCGCCAGTCGACGCCGACGACGTCCGCCCCGGCCTCGCCGAGCAGGCTGAGCAGTTCCCCGGTGCCGACGCCGAAGTGGATGCGCGGCACGTTGTAGGCGGCCAGGGCGGCGAAGATCCGGGCGGTGTGCGGCAGGATCGCCTTGCGGTAGTCCTCGGGGCTGACCGCCCCGACCCAGGAGTCGAACAGCTGCACCGCCGCCGCTCCCGCCTCGACCTGCACCTTCAGGAACTCGATCGCGATGTCGGCCAGCCTGCCCAAGATCGCGTGCCACAGCGGGGGGTTGCCGTACATCAGGGCCTTGGTCCGGTCGTGGTTCTTCGACGGCCCGCCGTCGATCAGGTACGACGCGAGGGTGAACGGCCCGCCGGCGAACCCGATCAGCGGCTTGTCGCCCAGCTCGGCGACCAGCGCCCGCACCGCCTCGGTGATGTAGGGCACGTCGCCGGCCTCGAGCGGGCGCAGCCGCTCCACGTCGGCTGCCTCCCGGAACGGCCGCTCGACGACCGGCCCGATGCCCGCCTTGATGTCCACGCCGACGCCGACGGCGCGCAGCGGGACGACGATGTCGCTGTA
The DNA here is from genome assembly GCA_025935815.1 of Streptosporangiaceae bacterium. GTDB lineage: Bacteria > Actinomycetota > Actinomycetes > Streptosporangiales > Streptosporangiaceae > Trebonia. Next base: position 2,051 of record JAICUO010000313.1, on the reverse strand, counting down.
CAAGACCGCCGCGTCCACGTCATAACGGCGCAGCGGCTGCAACGTGATCTCGGTGACCAGCTCCGGGCGCGTGCAGGACTCGAGCATCGGGATGCCCTCGCGTACCTTGTGGTACTCCGGCAGCGACCGGCCGGCCTGGCGCATGAACCACACCGGCGTGAATGACACCGGCTCCCTGCGGCACGCGCGGATGAAGGGTGAGCTCGTCTTCGGCTGGGTCACCCTCGGATGATACTGCGTACCCGACACGCCGCCCGAGATCCCCCGTTTGGGATGTCCTGCGTGCCAGGATCGGACGCAGTCGATGAAGAGGCGTGAGGGAGCCACGATGAGCCTGCCAGAAGGTAATTGCCCCGATTGTGGTGGTGACCAGCCGCTGGAGCAGATTCACGCGGTGGCCGGCGAGTGCCCGGACGCCCCCGGCGAGGAGTGCCCGGAGTGGGCGTGCCCGCGGTGCGGGGCGGCGTTCATCATGGCGGCCGTGCCCGTGGCGGTGGCGGTCGCGGGGTCCAGACGGCCCGTCCGTGCCGCGTAGCGGGTGGCCGGAATCGGCGAGTAGCCAGATACGACGTACGCTCAGGCCATGAGGTTGGCAGACGCCGCCCTAGAGAGCGCGGCCACCGGCAGTGACGCCACGGATAGCGCGGCCACGGGCAGGACCCCGACGAACAGGAACCCAACGAACAGTGCCCTAGGGAACACTGCCCCGGGGAGCACTGCCCCGAAGAGCAGCGCCGCGCCGGACAGTGCCACTGCAGGCAACGACGCTGTCAATTCAGGCACCGACATTTCAGGCATCGACAGTGTTATTTCAGGCGACGACACTGTCACCTCGAACAGCGGTTCCCCGCTGGCTGACGATACCGCGCTTGACAGCGACGCCATTTTCCGGATCGCGGTCGCGGGGTTCGAGGCGGGCCGGGAGGCCGTGCTCGACGAGCGGGATGACATCACCTTCGAGGACTCGCCCGCGCCCCGGCGGCTGGCCCCCTTCGCCACCGCGATCGGCGCCATCGCGCACCACGGCGACGGGCAGGCCGGCGACGGCGAGGCGGGCACTGGCCGGCTCGTGCTGCTGTATGACCCGGACGGCCAGGAGGGCTGGACGGGCGTCTTCCGGCTGGTCGCCTACGTGCGCGCCGACATCGAGGAAGAGATGGCGGCCGACCCGCTGCTCGGGGAGGTCGGCTGGAGCTGGCTCACCGACGCGCTGGAACTGCACGCGCCGGGGTACAGCGCGCCCAGCGGCACGGTCACCCGGGTGATCACCGAGAGCTTCGGTTCCAAGTCCGGCGAGCTGCCGGCTACCGGCTTTGAGCTGCGCGCTTCATGGTCCCCGCCGCAAGACGACGACCTCGGCGTGAACGTGATGGCCTGGTGCGACCTGCTGGTCGCCGCGGCCGGACTGCCGGTTCAGCCGCCGGGGACCAAGGCGCTGCGGCCAGGAGGACCGCGATCTGGCCAGCGGCGGCGCCGGTGACGGCCGACCGGCCCCCCCAGACCACCCGGCCAGCGCCGCGCGTGCCCGAGCACCGCGAGCCCGACAGCGCGCCGCGCGACGCGCGGGACGCCGGCCAGCTGGACGGCAGCTCCGCCGGCGATGCCGGGATCCTCGGGGAAACCGGGACCCCGGAGGAAGAGCCCGCGAAGCGGGACATCATTGACCTGCGAGAACCGCGCGAGGGCCTGCCCCCGGTGACCAGCACGCCGCAGGCGCTCGCGGAGGCCATCAGCCGACTCGCCGCGGGCCGCGGCCCGGTCGCGGTGGACGCCGAGCGGGCCTCCGGCTACCGCTACGGCCAGCGCGCCTACCTGGTGCAGCTGCGCCGGGCGGAGGCCGGGACGGTCCTGATCGACCCGGTCAGCTGCCCTGACCTCAGCGAGCTGGACGCGGCCCTGGCCGGCGTGGAGGCCGTGCTGCACGCGGCGTCGCAGGACCTGCCCTGCCTGGCCGAGATCGGCTACCGGCCGCGGGCCCTGTTCGACACCGAGCTGGCCGGACGGCTGCTGGGCTACCCGAGGGTCGCGCTGGGCACGATGCTGGAAGAGGT
>JAICUO010000129.1 GCA_025935815.1 Streptosporangiaceae bacterium | reverse complement strand
TTGTTAAATTTGACCCTTTCCCGGGTGATTTATCTACAGGTTGTGCGGTCTGTTAGGCGGCGTTTGGCGTAATAACTCACGGCACTCGGCCCCAGAGGCACCCTCGGCTCCGGGGCGCGCTGGCGCGAAGCGCTCATTCCCGAAGAATCGAAGCGACCCGTCCGCTCAGTGCGCGGCGTTGCTGGCCCAGGTGCTCACGGCGTTCGGGAAGAACGCCGGCCCCGATGACCTGCGCGGCCCCGGGCAGCGTAAGCACGACGCGCTGGAGGCCGCGCTGCGGCTGGCCCTGGGCGCGCCGGGGATTCCCGGCAACTCGGGGATGAAGACCCGCGCCCAGGCCGTCATGTCCCTGGCCGACCTGCTGGCCATGGACGGCGCGTCCGCCATCCAGCAGGCCTGGGTGGCCGCGCGGGCCGGCGAGCCCGGCTGGTTCTGCGGGCCCGCCGCCCGCGCGACCGCGTGCGCGGCCCAGGTCACCCCGGTGGTGACCGGCAGCCCGGACGGCCGACGGCGGCCAGACCTCGATGGACAACCTCCGCCGGTACTGCCTGGTGCGCCACCACCACTTCATAAACCGGCTCGGCTGGCGCATCACTCACCACCCCGACGGCACCCGCGACGCCATCTCGCCCACCGGCAAGATCGTCCGCAGTCACGCATTGGCAGGCAGCGGTCATGGGCCACCGGGCCAGCGAACGCGCGGCAGCCCGGCAGGGTAAAACCGAGGAACGCGACCGGGGCGCTAGCGCAGCGTGGCCGCGAAGCTCCGCCATGCCCACGCGGAGACGCGGAGCATCACGCCGCCCCGGTCGGTGGTGTCGCGCACTAGGCCTGATCTGATCGGCAACGATGGCAAGAGCCGCAAGCCATCCCGGCTAGACCTGGACGCGGGTTTCCACGGCGCGGGTGATCTCGGCGATGGCCTCATCGACGGGGACGCCGTTCTTCTGGGCGCCGTTGCGGTAACGGAACGAGACCGCACCCGCGGCCACGTCGTCGTCACCGGCTAGGAGCATGAACGGGATCTTCTGCTTCTGCGCGGTGCGGATCTTCTTCTGCATCCGGTCGTCGCCGGAGTCGACGTCGACCCGGACGCGGGAGGCGCGCAGCCGCTCGGCCACGGACTCCAGGTACGGGACGTGCGCGTCGGAGATCGGGATGCCGACCACCTGGACGGGGGCTAGCCACGGCGGGAGCGCGCCCGCGTAGTGCTCGATCAGCACGCCCATGAACCGCTCGATCGAGCCGAACAGCGCCCGGTGGATCATGATCGGCTGCTGCCTGCTGCCGTCGGCGGCCTGGTACTCCAGCTCGAACCGCTTGGGCTGGTTGAAGTCGAGCTGGACGGTGGACATCTGCCAGGTCCGGCCGATCGCGTCGCGGGCTTGCACGGAGATCTTCGGCCCGTAGAACGCGGCGCCGCCGGGGTCGGGCACGAGCTCGAGCCCGGATGCCTCGGCGACGGTCCGCAGGGTGTTGGTCGCCGACTCCCACTCCTCATCCGACCCGATGAACTTGTCGGAGTAACCCCGGGTGGACAGCTCCAGGTAGAAGTCGGACAGGCCGTAATCGCGCAGCAGGTCGAGGATGAAGGAAAGCACGGACTGCAGCTCGCCTTCCATCTGCTCGCGGGTGCAGTAGATGTGCGAGTCGTCCATGGTCAGCCCGCGCACCCGGGTCAGCCCGTGTACCACGCCGGACTTCTCGTACCGGTACACGGTGCCAAACTCGAACAACCGCAGCGGCAGCTCCCGGTAGGACCGCCCGCGTGCCCGGAAGATCAGGTTGTGCATCGGGCAGTTCATGGCCTTGAGGTAGTACTCGGCGCCCTCAAGCTCCATCGGCGGGAACATCGTGTCCGCGTAGTAGGGCAGGTGCCCCGAGGTCTCGAACAGGTGCGACTTGCTGATGTGGGGGGTGTTGACGAAGGAGTAGCCCGCGTCCTCGTGACGGCGGCGCGAGTAGTTCTCCATCTCGCGGCGGATGATCCCGCCCTTGGGGTGGAAGACGGCGAGGCCGGAGCCGATCTCGTCGGGGAAGGAGAACAGGTCAAGCTCCGCGCCGAGCCTGCGGTGGTCGCGCCGCTCGGCCTCCTCCAGCATCCTGAGGTAGTCATCTTGCGCCGCGCGGGTCTCCCAGGCGGTGCCATAAATCCGCTGAAGCTGCGGGTTCTTCTCGCTGCCGCGCCAGTACGCGCCGCCGCTGCGCATCAGCTTGAACGCGGGGATGCTGCGGGTCGACGGCACGTGCGGGCCGCGGCACAGGTCCTTCCAGCACAGCTCGCCGGTCTTGGCGTCCACGTTGTCGTAGATGGTCAGCACGCCCGCGCCCACCTCGGTGGACGCCTCGTCGTCGGCCCCCGCCTTGCCCTTGATCCCGATCAGCTCGAGCTTGAACGGCTCGCCGGCCAGTTCGCCGCGGGCCTCCTCATCGCTGACCTCGCGGCGGACGAACCGCTGGCCCTGCTTGACGATGTCGCGCATCCGCGACTCGATCCGCTTCAGGTCCTCCGGGGTGAACGCGGTGCCGACCCGGAAGTCATAGTAGAAGCCGTTCTCGATGGGCGGGCCGATGCCCAGCTTGGCCTCGGCGAACAGCTCCTGCACGGCCTGCGCCATGACGTGGGCGGTGGAGTGCCGGATCACGCTGCGGCCGTCGGCGGAGCCGGCGGAGACCGGCTCGATGTCATCCCCGTCGGCGAGCACCCAGGCGAGGTCGCGCAGTTGCCCGTTGACCCGGGCCACCACGACGTCCCGGTCGCCCGCGAACAGGTCGGCGGCGGTCGTCCCAGTCGTGACCTCGCGTTCGGCCCGCTGGGACTGGCGGTCGAGCACGTGGACGGTGATCTGGGACACGGTGAGCTGCTTTCGGTAGGCCTTGGCTGGGTTTCAGGTCCTGGATTCCAGGTCCCGCATTCAGGACCGATGCTACCTGCGCCCGCCCCAGCGCCCGCACGAATATCCCGTTCCGCACGGACGCCCGCCCGGTGCTGGCGGGGCGCATGGTGACCTGGGTGCTGGCATTCCTATAGCCAGGCGGGAAGGTCTGGGGCGGGGGCTCCGTCAGTGTCGGTGAGGGCGGCGACCGGGCGGCCGGATAGCCAGGCGGTGAGGACGGCGAGCGGGGCCTCGATCGCGACTGGCTCACCGGTGCCGCCTACTGTCCACCAGCTGTCGGTGTCGACGGCCGCGAGGGAGAGGGCGGGGCCGTTGCTGGCGATGGTCCGGCGGTTGGCGATGTCATCGAGCAGCGCGGCCAGGAACGACGCGGGCAGGTCCGCGAACGTGACCCCGGCGTCCAGGTCGACGGCGTGCACGTAGAGCTCACGGACGCGCATCCACGGGATCCCGGCGGCGTTGCGGCTGACGCCCTGGGCGGTGACGATCTGCGCGGACCAGGCCTCTTCCGGCATCCCGTCCAGGTCGTCCCCCAGCGCGGCGGCCGTGGCGGCGACCAGCTCGCGCAGTTCGCCGGCGGGGGCTACCGCGACCGCCTCGATGTCGGCGGCGCGTTGCGCGCTGGAGGCGTACATGGGGCGCTCTTCCCCGGTCAGGGCCCAGTGGACGAGGTTGCGCAGGGCGGTGGCGTTGTTGGCGATGTGGGCCAGCAGGTGGCGGCGGTCCCACCCGGGCAGCAAGGTTGGCTCGTCCAGTTCCGTGTCGGTGAGCTTGGCGAGCGCGCCGAGCAGCCGCCGCGTCCCGTCCGAGACCCACTCCAGCGCCTGCTCCGGGCGCTCCACTTGGCTGCTCATGCGCGCTTCGCCTCCATGCGTTCGTCAGGCTCACCGGGCGTGCCCCAGCGGCATCGCCAGGAAACCACACGTGCTCGCGGGCCGGGCAGCCACGGTCGGGATTGACGGCGGCATTTGCGCCGCATGGGGAGTTCGCGTGGGCCTAAGATCGGCCCATGAGGCACCTGGGGCGTCGGATGGTGGTACGGGTCGCGGCTGCCCCGGCGGCCATGCTCACCATGGTCTTGCTGGCCGGGCTGGCCACGGTCACGTCGGCCAGGGCAACTACCCGGGCCAGCACTGTGCCAGGCAGCACTGTGCCAGGCAGCACTGTGGTAGCCAGCACTGTGGTAGCCAGCACTGTGCCAGCCAGCACCGTGACGGCGGCGGCGACATCGGCGGTACGGCAGCGGATCACGGTTACGGCGTCGTCTTACGGCACCACGTACGCGACGTTGCGGGGGTACCAGCTGTCGGGGTCGAGCAGCACGCACTGGGTTCAGGTGTTCGGGCCGTGGACGGCGCGCGTGGGCTCCCACGGGGTGGCGCCGCCGGGCAAGAAGCGCGAGGGAGACGGGCGGACGCCGTCGGGGACGTACGGGTTCAGCTTCTTCTTCGGCGTGCTGGCGAACCCGGGCGTCTCGTACTCTTACCGGCACGCCTACAGCTATGACTACTGGGATGACGACCCGAGCAGCGCCCGGTACAACGAGTGGGTCGACACGCGCTCGGCCAGCGCGGGCCGAGCGCCCGAGCCGCTGCACGTCACCCCCGCGTACAACTACGCGGCGGTGATCGCCTACAACACCGCGCGGAAACCAGGCCTCGGCAGCGCGATCTTCTTCCACGTCGGTACCGGCGGTGCGACCGCTGGCTGCGTCTCGCTGCCAAGCGCGGAACTGCTGAAGGTCTTGCGGTGGCTCCGGCCCGCCGCCAACCCGACGATCACCATCACCGGGTAGGTCCCCGGGGGGCCGAGCGGGCCGGGAGGATCGTGCCGGCTACTTCGCCGAAGCCGATGCGGGTCCCGTGCGAACCGGGGGCGGACGCGGTGATCACGACCTCATCGCCATCCCGCAGGAACGTCCGGGACTGGCCGTTGACCGTGACCGGCTCGGCGCCGCCCCAGGTCAGCTCGAGGAAGGCGCCGCGCTGGGCCGGGTCCGGGCCGGAGATGGTGCCGGAGGCGAACAGGTCACCGGTACGACAGGACGCGCCGTTGACGGTCATGTGCGCGAGCATCTGAGCGGGTGACCAGTACATGGACCGGTAGGGCGGCCGGGCGACCACCTGGCCGTTCCACGACACGACCAGGTCGACGTCCAGGCCCCAGTCCAGCGCGGTGCGCAGGTAGGGCAGCGGGCGCGGGTCCTGGCCGGGTAGCGGGATCCGGGCGGCCTCCAGCGCGGCCAGCGGGACGACCCACGGGGAAATCGACGTCGCGAAGCTCTTCCCCAGGTGCGGGCCGAGCGGCACGTACTCCCAGGCCTGGATGTCGCGCGCCGACCAGTCGTTGACGAGGACCGCCCCGAAGACGTGGTCGGCGAAGGCGTCTACGGCGACCGGCTCGCCCAGCGGGGAGCCGACGCCGACGATGAAGCCGAGCTCGGCCTCGATGTCGAGCCGGACGCTCGGGCCGAACGTCGGCGCGTCGTCACCGGGGAGCTTGCGCTGGCCGGACGGGCGGACGATGTCAGTACCGGAAACGACGACGGTGCCGGCCCGGCCGTGATAGCCGACGGGCAGGTGCTTCCAGTTCGGCATCAGCGGCGGCGCGTCCGGCCGCAGCAGCCGCCCGACATTGGACGCGTGGTGCTCGGAGGCGTAGAAGTCCACGTAGTCGGCGATTTCGACCGGCAGGTGCAGGGTCACGTCGGCCAGCGGGTAGCCGGGCACGGTCTCGCCGCCCGCCAGGACCTGCTGGATTCGCGCGCGGACCCGCGCCCAGCGCCGCGGCCCCTGGGCCAGGAAGCCGTTCAGCGTGGGGGCGGCGAAAACATCCTCGCCGAGCAGGGCGGCGAGGTCGACCACGCTGTCGCCGACGCGAACGCCGGCCCGCGGTTGCGCGCCGACCGGGATGCCGGGCGGGGAGAAGATCCCGTAAGGAAGGTTGTCCAGCCCGAACAGCGACCCGTCCGGGATCTCGACGCTTACCGCGGGAGTTGTCAGCGGAAGCCGTCCTGGCCGTTGCCCGGCTGGCCGTAGCCGGCGCCATTGTCATAGCCAGCACCGCCGTGGCCAGCACCGCCGTAGCCGCCACCGCCGTAGCCGCCACCGCCGTAGCCAGGACCGTTGTTGTAGCCAGCACCGTTGTTGTAGCCGGAGCCGCCATAGCCGGACGCGCCGTCGCCGTTACCGCCGAAGGACGGGCCACCCTGGGCGCCCTGGCCGGGGGCACCGTAACCGGGGGGACTGTTACCGGGCGCGGCGAATGGCGACTGCTGGACCGGGGCCGGCGGCTGGGCGAAGAAGTCCCTGGCGTCCTGGGGCAGCCACAGCAGGCAGACGATGCCCGCCGCGATTCCGAGGTCGAGCAGGGTGCCGGTGTTGCGGCCGCCGCCGATCAGCGCGAGGAGCGCGTAGACCGCCATCAAGATCGTCACGATGAGCCGGGCGGTGGGCTCGCCGCGCGCCAGCCGCGAGCTGAGCAGGAAGACGCCGACGCCGACCGCGAGGAAGATGACCCCGGCGAACACCATCTGCCCGCCGAGGATCCCCATCGGCAGGAACGTGATCCCGAGGAAGATCGCCGCGACCGCGAACCAGGTGAGCAGCGTGCGGGCGATCGTGACCGACACCGGCTGGCCGCCTTCCGGCGCGGCCGCGCCGGTGAAGAACTGCCGGACGTTGGGGGCGGCCGCCAAGACAATGAGGCAGGCGGCGCTGAGCAGCATCACGATGATCAGCCCGGTGGGGTGGCTGCCGCCGACGACGACCGCGAAGATGATCGCACCGAGCAGGATGTAGCTCATCCCGCGGGCGACCCGGTCGCCATGGCTGAGCCGCCACGCGAGGAGGCCCAAGGCGGCGGCGAGGGCGAGGACGAGCGCGCCCAGGTCAATCGCGAGCAGCCCGATGGCCAGGCCAAAGGACCCGTCACCAAGCAGCGGGAAGCCATCCGAGAGCAGCTGCAGGCCCGGCCAGAGCAGCAGCAGGGCCGAGAGGGCCATCACGCCGCACACGCCCAGCACCTCAAGCGGGATGCCGGGCAGGTGGGCGGGCAGCTTTTGCTGGGCGGCGGCCAGTTGCTCGCGCACGCTCTGCGATCCCGCCGCCGATGAGGCACCCGCAGCCGAATACCCCGGGGTCGAATACCCTGCCCCCGGATAACCTGCCCCGGGGTAACCGGGCCCGGAATAACCCGGCGGGGGCGGCGGGGAAGACGGCGGGGGCGGCGGGGAAGACGGCAGCTGGTAACCGCCCGGCGCCTGGTAACCACCGCCCGGCGCCGGGTATGTCGGGGCGGCCTGGTAGCCCGGGGGCGGGCCGAACGCCGACGGTGAATCGAACACCGACGCAGGGGCGTCGAACGTCGCGGTCGAGTCGGGGGCCGGTCCCGGGCGGACGGGCGCGTGCTTAGCGGTCGGCTCAAACGCCGACGCGGGCGCCTGATAACCTCCCGGCTGACGCTGTCCATCCGGCTGACGCTGTGGCCGCGCACCAGCTTGCGCCTGTCCCGGAGCGACGAACTGGCAGCGCGGGCAGGGGCCCGCCTGCTCATCACGCTCGAATCCGCACCACGCGCACTTCATGCGAAGCCTCCCAACGCCCGATATCGCACCCCGAGAGTCAATCACGGCCCTCTGAGCGCTCGCCGGGAAACAGCCAGATAGTTACGCGGTGCGATGCCTGGCCAGCAGGCCGGCGGCGGTGTTCAGCAGGTGCCCGGCAGGGACGGGCTTGTGCAGGAAGGCGTCCGGGAAGCCGCAGGGAAGGTGCAGCAGCGCCGGATCGTGGGCGCTGACCAAAATCACCGGCAGCGCCGGGCGGACGGCGCGGACCGCCGCCAGCAACTCCAGCCCGGTCATGCCCGGCAAGTGAAGGTCGGTGAGCAGCAGGCCCCACGTCTCGCGAGTGGCCAGGCTCAGCGCCAGGGCCGGGTCAGCGGTATGGGTGACCTCGTAGCCGCCGCGGCCGGTGAGGACATCCCGGAAGAACATGGCGGCGTCGGGGTCGTCCTCGACGAGGAGGATGCGCCCGGACGGGGCGGTGGAACGGGTCTCGGTCACGGCCGCTTATCCTGCACGCCCCGGGTGGCAGCCACGTGGCGAGCCAGGTGCGACGCGGTTGCGCGGGTGAGGGCCTCATTTCCTGCGGTACCGGTACCCGAAGCCCCGGACGGCCTCGATCGGGGATTCTTCGGTGTCCGCGCCGAGCTTGCGGCGCAGCCGCATGACGGTGTACTTGACCCGGTCCGGCCCGATGCCAAGCGGGTCGCTCCAGGCCAGGTCGAGCAGCGTCTGCGCGGACAGGACCTGGCCCTGGTGGCGGACCAGCGCGGCCAGCAGCCGGTACTCGGTGGGGGTCAGCGCGACCGGCTCGCCGTTGACGCTGACCTCGCGGGCGGCGAAGTTCACCTCGATGACACCGTCGTCGAAGACCTCGGCGGCCTCGGCGGTCTCGGCCGACGGCCGCCGTCGCAGCAGCGCTAGTGCGCGGGCGGTCAGCTCATCGTTCCCGAACGGCTTGGTCAGGTAGTCATCCGCGCCGCCGTGCAGGCCGCGGACCTTGTCGGACTCCTGGCCGTGCGCGGTGAGCATGAGGACCGGCACGTCGGACAGGTCGCGAATCCGCTCCAGCACCGTCCAGCCGTCCATCTCCGGCAGGCCAACGTCGAGGATGACCAGGTCGGGTCGGGCGGTGTGGAAGACGCGGAGGCCGTCTCGGCCATTGCCGGCGAGCGTGGCCTTGAATCCCCCGCGCTCGAGGACGATGCGCAGGCCCAGCGCGATGTCCTTGTCGTCCTCGATCACCAGGACTTGCCGGGCCGTCATGACGGACCGACGCGCTGGCCGGGCAGCTGGTGGACCTGCGCCGGGCCCGCCACCGGGAGGATGACGCTGAATCGGGTTCCCTCGCCCAGGACGCTGTGCACCCGGACGTGCCCGCCGTGCATCTCGGTGATCACCTTGACAATGGACAGGCCCAGGCCGGTGCCCGGCAGCCCGGAGATCCGGGCGTTGGACGCGCGGGCGAAGCGGCGGAACAGCCGCTCGATCTCATCGGGCGGTATCCCGATCCCGGTATCGATCACGCCGATCCGCCAGGTGCCGCCCTCAGGGCCGCGCACCGCGTGGAACCGCGCGGTGACCCGGACCAGGCTGTGCGGGTGCGAGAACTTGACAGCGTTGCCGATCAGGTTGTCCAGCACTTGCAGCAGCCGACGGTGGTCACCCCGCAGCATGGGACCCTCCGTTGCGTCCAGGTGGATGGTGATGTCCTGCTTGGCGGCCAGCGGCGTGGCCGCCAGGACGGCATCGGAGACCAGGCGGAGCACGTCGACCGGCGCCAGGTCGAGCGGCAGCGCGCCCTCCTCGATCCGGCTCAGCATGAGCAGGTCGGTGACCAGCCTGAGCAGGCGGTCGGCGGCGCGCTCGATGATGTCCAGGTACCGGCGCCCCTCCGGAGACAGCCCTTCCGCCTCGCCCCTGATCAGCTCGCCAAAGGAGATGATCGAGGTCAGCGGCGTCCGCATCTCATGCGAGACGATGGCGAGGAACTCCTCGCGCCGCCGCTGCTCGTCAGCCTGTTCCCCAATGCCGTGCTGCCCCATGCCGTGCTGTGCCCCCCACGCGCAGTCCCATGGCACCTGCACTGCGCTTCCTTCCCTGCGATTACGCACTGCAACCCCTCTGCACCCTTATCGGTCACGGAACCACCACATTAAGCACGCAGAGTGACGAGGTACCTAGACAACTCGCTGCCCCTGCACCCGGCAGCCTGACCGAAAGGAAGGCCCCTGATGAGCATGCTCAACACGCACGGAATGATGCCGGTTTCGGCGTCCGGCGCGGGTTCCGGGGCCGCTGTCAGCGTCTCCGCCGGCTTCCACGGCCTTGCCGCCAGTTCCCTGCGCGGCCTGGGCATCGCGCTGCTCGTGCTGACGATCGTCTTCGCCATCGGCGCGATCCGCGGGCTGCTGCCCCGCCGGGCCGAGTTGCGCGCCCGGCGTGAGCAGCGAGCGCTTGAGGCGCCGCCCGCATTTCGGGAAGAGGCGACGGCGGGGGCGGGATCGTTATGATCGTCGCCTTGATCCCGGCCCACAACGAGGCCGAGTGGATCACGTCCGTCGTGCGCAACCTGGCCAGCCAGACGCGCCCCCCTGACCGGATCATCGTGATGTCGGACAACAGCACCGATGACACGGTCGCGCTCGCCGGCGCGGCAGGCGCGGAGGTATGGGAGTCGGCCGGCAACGCGCACAAGAAGGGCGGCGCGCTCAATCAGGCGCTGGACCGGATCCTCGACGAGCTGGACGACTCCGACTACGTGTTCGTCCAGGACGCCGACACGATGCCGGCGCCCCGGTGGCTCGAGGTGGCCGGCGCGTGGGCGCAGCGGCATCCCGGCGCGGTGATCAGCGGCCGGTACGCGAGCCCACCGACTGGCCGGTCGCTGCTGCGCATCGTCCAGGAAAACGAGTTCGCCCGCGATGGCCGGGCCATCAACCGCCGCGGCAACCAGACCCGGATCGTGGTGGGGACCTCCGCCTTGTTCTCGGTCGGCACCCTGCGCGCCCTCATCCGCGCGCGGCTCGACGGCACGCTGCCCGGCCCCCGGGTCGGCGAGGTCTACAGCACTGCGTCAATCACCGAAGACTACGAGCTGACCCTGGCGCTGAAGACGCTCGGCTTCGCGACGCTGTCGCCGCCCGAGTGCGACGCGGTCACCGACGTGATGCCGACCATCCGGGAGCTATGGCGGCAGCGGATCCGCTGGCAGCGCGGGGCGTTCACCGACCTGCACACCTACGGGCTGAACCGGGTCACCGCCTGGTACTACGCGGCGCAGGGCCTGTGGACCTTCGGCATGCTGACCGTGGTGCTCATCGTGGCCCAGATCGCACTGGTGGTCGCGCTCACCGGGCATTTCAGCCCGGCCCCGGTGTGGATCGCCACGCTGCCGCTGTTCATCGCGCACCGGATCTTGACCGTGCAACGGACCGGAGCCAAGGGCATGCTCGTCGCCGCCGCGCTCATCCCCGAGACCGCCTACGACTTCTTCCGCTATGGCGTGTACCTGTCGTGCGCCTGGAGGGCCATCACTGGAAGGGAAACGCAGTGGTAAGGAACCGCAATCTCGCGGGGATCGACGGTACTCCCCTGGCCGGCCCGCGCCGCCTGCTGACCGAGGCCATCATCGGGCTGGTGCTTGGCGCGATCGCGATCGCCGCCATCGTGACCTGCGTGCGCACGTTCTTGCCGAGCGGGCAGAAGTACCCCTTCATCCCCGAGGTCAACCAGACTGGGCTGTCGCTGGCCGGGACCCATTCCGGCGGCCCGGCGGACACTGCGGCCGCGCGGATCGACTCCATTCCGGTTCTGTCCTACCACCAGATGGACAACGGCTGCGCCCCGGCCGCGCGCCAGTGCGACACCGACGGGTTCAGCCGGGACAGCGTCACGCAGCGCCAGTTCTACGACCAGATGGCGTGGCTGTACTCCCATGGGTACCGCACCATCACCTCCGAGCAGTACGTCACGTGGGCGACGGGCGGGCACAGCATACTGCCCGCCAAGCCGGTGCTGCTCACCGTCGATGACGGCATCGCCAACTTCTACGCGGGGGCGACCCCGGTGCTGCGGCATTTCGGGTTCACGATGGTGTCAATGGTGGTCTCCGGCTTCGCGCAGGGCGCCCAGGACGGCGCGCGCCAGTACAAGGGCTGGGACGCCAGCTGGGGGCAGCTGGCCAACCTGCCGGGCGATACATGGGAGTTCGCCTTCCACGCCGGCCCGCAGGGGCACCTGCTGACGAAGGGGACCGACTGCCCGTACTTCTATCCATGCCAGCGGCCCGGGGAATCGGCCGCCGCTTACCGGACGCGGGTCAGCACTGACATCGATAGGGGCCTGGCCGCTGAGTACACGCACCTGGGATCGCGGATGAACACCGCGATGTGGGCGGTGCCGTTCAACGACCTGGCCCAGGATTCCAGCCAGCCGCAGTCGGGGACCTCACCGGCCTCCTGGCTGAGCGACCACGCCGACCGCCGGTTCGCCGTCGTCTTCGTCGACGGCTACACCTCCCGCGCCAACCAGCACTACCGCTATGAGGTGCACGGGACTGACAGCCTGGCGTTCTTCGCCGGGCAGGTGGAGCGGCCGGACGTCTACACGAAGTACCCGAGTGTGGGGACCGCTACCGCGCGGGCTGGAGGGCAGAGTTGAGGATCAAGGTGATCGCGGCGACCCTGGCGACCGTCGGCGGACTGGCTGTCGCGGGCTGTTCAGCGCAGCCCACGGCCCCGGCCGCCAGTACCCCGGCCGCTACCACGGTGCCCGGTACGGGTCCCACGGCGCCCGCTACCTCAGTACCACCTACCACCGTGCCGCCTACCACAGCGGCCCCGGCCACAGAGGCCCCGGCCACGGTGTCCGCCTACCCGCGGGCGGCGGCGCCGGTGTCGCTCGGCGTGTACGAGCCGTCGGAGGGCAACTCCTGGGCGGACGTTCAGGCATTCGGCGAGCAGGCCGGGCAGCCGGTCAGGTACGTGGTCACCTACCTGAACGCGAGCGACCCGTTCCCGCAACGGCTCGGCCAGGACGCGGCCGCCCACGGCGCCGAGCTCATCTTGCAGCTGGAGCCGGCGATGAGCATGGCCCGGGTGGCGGCCGGCGATGACGACGCGTACCTGGACTCACTGGCGGCGCAGATCCGCGACTACGGCCACCCGGTGATCGTGAGCTGGGCCGCCGAGGCGAACGGCGACTGGTATTCCTGGGGTGCGCCGCACACCTCGATCACCGACTACCGGGCGGCGTGGGCGCACGTGATGTCCCGCTTCACCGGCGCGCACAACGTGACCTGGATGGCGACGATCAACCGGACCTACGCCTCGGCCGCGCCAACGAGCGACTACGTCATCCCCGGGGTCGACATGTACGGCGTCGACGCCTATTACACGTTCCCCGGCGACAACTTCCAGACGGTCTTCGGCACGACGATCGCGCAGATCAGGGCGGTGACGGACAAGCCCATCATGGCCAGCGAGACGGGGATCGGCCCCGTCGCCGGGCAGGTCAAGTCCATCCCGGACCTCGTGGCGGGCGTCCGCGCCAATCACCTGGCCGGGATGGTCTACTTCAACGAGGACCAGGGCACCTCCCAGTACCACCAGAACTGGCGGCTGTCCCCCACCGCGCTGAAGACGCTGCGGGAGGCTCTGTCGGGATGAAAGCCGGCTGACGCGCGGGTTGCGCCGCGCTGGTGTCCCGAGTCGCGGATCCGGCAGCCGCTATTTCATGATCGTGAGTCATTTACGGCGCTATCACGCCGATTATGACTCACGATCGCGGGTTCGCTGCACCGACGCTCGCTGCGCCTCGCGAAAAACCGAGGTAGTCAGGCATAGGGATTTCCATTGGCCCCTGCACCTCATCAGCGGGCCGAAACTTTCCGGGCGAACGCCGTGGAGGGATGCGGCTCGCCGCGCCCTGCAAACGGCCCGCCATTCCATTGGGGAACTCGCCGCCTCTTACCTTGCGAATCTCGCCAGTCACCATGAGCAACGCCAGTCGCGCTGCGATCAGGAGTGGCACTCGGGCTCGCCGGGGAGTCCTGGCAGGACATCCCGGTCCTCGCACGCCGCCGAATGATCTACGCCAGCTAAGCGGCGACACGGGAAATCCTCAGTTCTGAGGGGCGGCCGGCCCACCTCTGCGGGAGCCGGGCTCCCCCTGAAGGGTATATATCAGTCCATACGCCACACCAGTAACAGCGGTCACTTCAGTAACACCGTCGGCCGGGCACCGCCTGGCCGTTGCTTAGCAGGGCTAAGTGACATGATTGTTTTGTGGCCGGTTGTAGTCAAGGCCCTTGCTTCCTGCTAACGTCCGCGATGGATGTCGATTCTTCACTGAAGTGAGGCACGGTAGGCATGCAAATACGCAGGAAAAGGCGAGCGCCGAGTGCGCTCGCACGCCACAAGCTACTAACTGCCGCAGTGGTCGTCGGCGCTGTCCCGGCTCTCGTGGCAAGCCAGGCGGTGCTGGCCAGCGCCGCTTCGGCGGCACCCACGGCGCCGAGTGCGCTGACCGCGCCGATGACGTCGGCGCTGGCGACCCAGCTGTCGCAGAACGCCAATCAGCATGTAATCGTTATCTACAAGAGCCAGCTGGCGCAGCAGCACGTCGGCAGCGCCGCGGCGGCCAAGCGCGCGGCCACCATCAGGGCCGGCCAGAAGCCGGTGATTACCGAGCTTGGCCAGGTGCACGCCTCCCATGTCAAGCAGTACCAGACGATCAACGCGCTCGCGGCGACGGTCTCGGCCGGCGAAGTGACCCGGCTGAAGGCCAACCCGGCGATCGCCGAGGTCCTGCCGGACGCGACGATCCACGCCAGCTTCGGGCTGAGCAGCGCGCCCTCCGCGGGCACGGCGGCGCAGGCCAAGCCCGCCAAGGCCAGGGCCACGACGGCCACGCCGAACGTGATCCCCGGCGCGTGCACCGTCAAGCCGCAGCTAGTCCCCGAGGGGCTGTCGCTGACCCAGACCGCATCGGACGACCCGCACCTGCCGACCGCGGCGTCGCTGGGCATCACCGGCGCCGGCGTGAAGGTCGCGTGGATCGCTGACGGCCTGGACCCGCAGAACCCCAACTTCATCCGGGCGGACGGCAAGTCAGTCTTCGACCCGGCGGTCGGCGGTGACTACCAGAGCTTCAACAACGAGCCCACCAGCGCGGTGACCGGCGGCGACGAGGCGTTCCTGGACGCGAACCAGATCGC